>JAQWPZ010000044.1 GCA_029245125.1 Rubripirellula sp. | reverse complement strand
ACCGCGCCTACAACGAGTTTGCGGGACTGACGATTTCGGTTTGGTATCCCGAAGGAGATCGAGTCGAATTGGAACCGATTGGTCCGGCAGAAGACTTGGCTCCCGGGCAACGAGCGGCGTTTACGGAGGAATGGTGGTTGTTGGATCATCCGTTTCCGAAGGATAACGCAGCCGTCGACTATGAAGCGATTCAGAAACAGGTATCCGAGCAGACCCGGGCTCCCCGTCGTGCTGGTGGCAATGCGGTTCAATCACCGGAGCTTCATGACGACCACCGCGTGACGTTTCGGTTGGTCGCCCCCGCGGCGGCGGAAGTTCGTGTGGCAGTCGCCGGTCAATCGTTTCCCATGAATCGAAATGCGGAGGGGCTGTGGACCTTGACGACAGAAGTCATGCCGGCGGGAATCTATGAATACACCTTTCGTGTCGATGGTTCCTCGTTGACAGACCCCCGCAACCGGTGGCTGAAGAAGTGGCTGACCTGTGCCAGTTTGTTCGAAGTCCCCGGAAGCCCCCCGCAGTTGACTCAGCAGCAAGCGGTGCCGCACGGTTCGGTGCACGCACATGTTTATCGCTCCGAGACGACCGGTGCCGAGCGGCCAGTCATGGTGTACACACCGCCTGGCTATGACCCCACTGCCGACCGAACCTATCCGGTTGTCGTCCTTTGTCACGGATTTGGCGATGATCAAACCG
The DNA here is from genome assembly GCA_029245125.1 of Rubripirellula sp. GTDB lineage: Bacteria > Planctomycetota > Planctomycetia > Pirellulales > Pirellulaceae > Rubripirellula. Next base: position 7,144 of record JAQWPZ010000044.1, on the reverse strand, counting down.
CTTGGACTGAGGTGGGCCGCAGCCATCTGATCGTGGACAACCTGATCGATCAGGAAAAGATCGAGCCGATGATCATCGTCATGCCATACGGACATCCGGTGCCGCTGGCTGAACGAGCTTGGTCAGAGGATTATCGGGAACGGAATGATCAGGCAATGCTTGCGGATGTTGTGAATGATCTGCTGCCAATGGTTGAGCGAATGTATCGCGTGAAAACGTCCCGTGAAGACCGAGCCATTGTGGGGTTGTCGATGGGCGGCGGGCATTCGATCAGTGGTGGGTTACGGCACCCCGATCAATTCGCTTGGGTCGGTGCGTTCAGTGCCGCGGCACCGCAAGCTGATTTGGACAAAGAATACGCGAACTTGTCAGAGCGGATCGCCGAACATCCGCATCGCTTGTTCTGGATCGCATGTGGAAAAGATGACTTTTTGATTGAGCGGAACCGGAGTTTTAACGACCAGCTAAATCAACGGGGGATCGAGCACACTTATATCGAAACCGACGGGGGACATTCCTGGCCGATTTGGCGAGAGTACTTGCCTCAATTCCTACAACGGATCTTCCGCTAGCAGCCAAACGTGGTGCAGCGACGTCTGCCCATCGGAGGTCGTTCCTTTGCCAAGCCCACTCTCCTTGCCTCCCCACCCAGGTAGGCCGGACCGAGTGTAGCGAAGTTCCGGCACGATCCCATTGCCGGAACTGCGTCGCTTCGCTCCTTGTTTCGGCCTACAAGAAATACGCACAGCCGTCCTGGGTTCTGGGGACGGTTCTGGGGACTGGGGGGGCTGGGGACAGCGAGCGATTTATCTGAGATGTTTCCTGGTCGATCGCCCCAAATGCCTATCTGCCAACGAGCAATCACCAAGTAGGCCGGACCGAGCGCAGCGAAGTTCCGGCACGATCCCGATCTCCAGTCCACAATCACTTTCCCACCCTGTCCCCTGTTCACCCTGTCCCCTGTTTCCGCTCCCGTTTCCCACCGATTCCTGCTATCCCCGACCCGATCCGGGGTTTTCGAACGGCACCGCCGTGAAACCCCTGCATTTCATCCCGCGGAATGCTGTTTTCAAACCTGCGAAATGCTCATTTCCTCTCGGTCGGTTGCTTGGCAACGGCGGTTTTTGATCGCGGTTTTGGTTGGTTCTTGAGCGATCAAAAACTCCCTATCGTTGGGTGAGCCGATTCCCCTAGACTCCGCCGGTCTAGCTGATCAAGGATTGATCGGCAGAGGACGGATTTTCCTGGGGACTTGGGAGCAAAACGGCATGGAAGCCGGATCGATTCTTCGTCACGGTAGGTTGGCGTTAGCCCTTTTAACGCTTGCCCTTTCTTGGCCGGCAGCTGCAAACGCAGGCAGTCGCCGCACCCAAAATTTTATCGTTCAAGCCCCGACTGCTCAGCTCGCTGATGCCGTCGCTGAAGCGGCTGAGAAGTTTCGCCATGACTTAGCTGTTTATTGGCTTGGTAAGCCGTTACCGCCTTGGCCGAATCCTTGTCCGATTCGCGTGGTCGCGGGGCCTCAATTGGCTGCTCAGGGAGTCACGACGTACAACCCTAGGCCGGTGCGAGATTTCCAGATGGAGGTGGTTGGAACCCCAGAGAGGATTCTCGACAGCGTGCTGCCTCACGAAATCACTCATACAATTTTGGCGACACATTTCGGTCGCCCTTTGCCACGTTGGGCTGATGAAGGCATCTGCACCACGGTGGAGCATTCCGCCGAACGCAACAAGCACGAGATCATGTTGCGTCGCTATTTGAATTCAAGTCGCGGCATCGCGATGAATCAACTGTTTTTGTTGACGGAGTATCCCAGCGATGTACTGCCAATGTACGCCCAGGGGTATTCGGTTTGTCGCTTCTTGATCGATCAAAAAGGTCCGCGTCAGTTCATTGCGTTCTTGCAAGACTACATGCGTCATCCATCTTGGACCGACAATGTCAAAAAACACTACCAATACGACTCGTTGAAAGAGCTGCAGGATTATTGGTTGGCTTGGGTTTCCGATGGTGGTCGTTCGGTGGAGAGATTCGCCAAGCAAGTTCCGGCGAAACAAATCCCGTCGCAGTCGCCAGGGATGGCAGGTGAGATTCGTCTCGCGGCTAATCAGACACCAGTTGCCAAAGGGGCGAATGGTTCCTCCACGCTGCTGTTGGCAGGTCCACGGGGGGCCGCGGTTCAGCCAGTCGCCACAAATCCAGTCGCCACAAGCCCAGTCGCTATAAATCCAGTCGCTATAAATCCGGCCCAGGCAACCCAGCTCGCCTCCAGCGAGGCCCAGGGGTGGTATCACCGCAAGAAACAATTGGCCGCCCAACCCCCCCAGGGCGTTCTCAGCGGTTCTGCAGCCCAAAATAGCGTCGCAACTCAAGCCGGATCTGCCACAAATCGAGTCGGGAACCCCGTTCCACCATCGATTCGTGAAAGTGGCCCTTATCAATCGGCCCACCCCCAGCCAATGCAGGGGACAGCCATGCAGCCAATGCAGGGGACAGCCTTGCAACCAATGCAGGCGACAACCATGCAGCCAATGCAAGGGACAGCGACTCTGCGGCGGTGAGATTCCCTGCGGGGTAATTGTTTCGGTAGCAACTTCCCGAACCGGCCAAATGTTGCTACTTTAGAGAGGTCGACATAGACGCAAACGGGGGTCGCTGTACGGAACTCATCGGGTTTCGAGGGCGATGTTTTGGGCTAGATCGATGGTCACCTTCCCCGCTTTCACGAATTAGAACGTAGAGAATCATGGCAAAACCACAGCATAAATTGAAAAAGGCCAATCATGGCCGTCGCCCGGCCAGCGCGAAAGCGCGGAAAGCCAAGCGTAAGAAGATCAAGACTTGAGTCTCGTTTTCCTAGTCTAAGGCAAAATGGTGAAACACGAATTCATCATTGATCCGTCGTTGTTGGATTTTGAAAACCCGGTCGCCGATATCGAGGCGATTCGGGCGTACAATCCGCAGCGGCACGAAATGGAACAGCTAACCTCGGTTCTCCATGAGGACCTAGACAGGTTCGCTTGCGCCGCGCTGAAAAAAGTAACCGACGACGAGTTTTGGGTCCGCGGCCACATGCCCGGTATGCCTCTGATGCCCGGCGTCGTCATGCTGGAGGCGGTCGCCCAATTGTCAAGCTATTTCACTCAAAAGAATGATTTGCTTGGTGCTGAGATGGTTGGGTTTGGCGGTGTGGATGATGTTCGTTTTCGCGGCGTGGTTACTCCCGGGACCGATCTGATTTTGATGGTGCAGCTTTTGAAAGTTCGCCGTAACCGGATGATCGTTGCCGCCTTCCAGGGCTGGGTCGATCAAAGCATGGTGCTGGAGGGCACGCTGCGTGGCATCCCGATTCCGGTCGATGCCCTCGAAAATCACATGGCTCGACGTAGTTAAACACCGTGGCCATTCCGATTGAAATTGCGCCGCCGCGCGAGATGGCGGTCGTTGAGCCACTCGATTTTTTGGTAGTCGCTCCCCACCCCGATGACGCTGAATTAGGCATGGGTGGCACGATCGCGAAAATGTCTGCCGAAGGCTTCCGCATCGGAATTCTCGATTTGACTTCTGGTGAGCCGACGCCTCATGGCAGCGAGTCGATTCGCCGTGGCGAAACGATCGAGGCAACCGAACCACTCTCCATCGCTTGGCGTGGTAACGCGGGACTCCCCAATCGCCAATTGGTTCACACGCTAGAAGCTCGCGAGTTAGTCGCGAGTTATTTTCGCGTGTTGCGGCCGCGATGGATTTTCGCTCCCTACTGGCAAGATGCCCATCCTGACCATGTTGCTGCCACCGATCTGATCGAAGCGGCCCGCTTTTGGGCCAAGTTGAGTAAGACCGAAATGCCTGGTGAGCGGTTCCATCCGGAACGTATCTATCACTATTTTTGCATCCACTTGCGACTGGCGGTTCAACCCGATTGGATCATCGACATCAGCGATTTTTGGGACGCCAAGCTGGCATCGATTTCGGCATACCACAGTCAGTTTGTACTGGGGCGGCCAACGGAACCGCCAACGATGCTGGAGCGACTGGAAACAGAGTCGGCTCACTGGGGGAACCTGATCGGGCGTCGGTATGGGGAGCCCTTCGCGACGAAAGAGCCGTTGGCGATGCATTCCCTTCGCGATCTTCTATGAAAGGGTCGGTGAGACCTTTCTCAAGTGAGCCCGCGCGACGTTCTTGAGGCAATTCCTGAAGCAATCAGCGTGATCTGTTTGCGATTACCGGGAAGGCCTGCTGGAGGGCGAACCGATGGGAACTACGGAAAGGATCGGTTGAACCGTGTTCGTCGGGTTCCCGTCAATCCTCGACACTCAACAGTTTCAGTGTCTTTTCGCCCGCATCGAGCTCGAACTTAAAGTTCCCCAGGAAGCTCATCCCCAGCAGTGGTTCGGCGTCGTCAGCGACGGCTGCCAGGATAGCCGCGTCGACGTTTTCGACTTCGAACCGTCCCACTCGGACTCGTGGTAACGTGACTGCGTGGGCAGGGATCGACCGTCCATCGGCCAAGACGAGTTTTAGTTCGCGGGCATCGGCTGGGATTTTGATGCCGAGTTCGCCCGCCACTCGCATTGGCAGGCTGATCATCGTTGCACCGCTGTCGACCACCATCTCGGTTTTCTGATTGCCAACCACGACATCGGCGAACAGCGATCCACCTCGCGATTGAAGAGGGACTGCTTCCCGAAAAATCTCGCTTTCGATTTTTCCAATTCGTTTATCTAGCGAGGCCAGAATGAGGTCAGCGGTGATGGCCGGGGGTGTCTCAAAATTTCGATGCATCACTTGAAACGCAATTTGCACCTCGTCGTCTTCTAGAGATGCTGCCAGTTGCTCGCGAGTGGATGAAAAATCATCCCGGATCGCAAGTACCGTTTCGGTGTACTTTACCTCTGCGGTGTTCACGTCGCCTCGCTTTTTAGCGATGGTTTCTTTAAGCCTTTCCCGCTGAGCGGCCAGCGTTTTCATTTTGGAGCTGGTGGCGTTGATCAAAGCAACGAGTTGATTGTTTGCCGCCGTATTGTTCACGATGCGGGCGAGTTGCAGATTCAATTCGCCATACTGCACATTCAGTCGCTCGATTTCGTTTCGTACAAAATTGAGTTGATCGACCGTTTGTTGCCATTCGTCTCGGAGTTTGCGTAGTTCTCGCTTTTCTTTGGTAAGCTTCGACAGGGCTCGTGTGATCGCCGCGTTGCCTGTCATCTGGATCACTTTGCCGCTGCGGCGTAGTTCGATCTCTTTCAGGATCTGATCAGCTTTCGCGACAACGGCATCCCCGTATGGTTTTTGGGCTGTCGCATCGGGTAGGTTCAGCGATAAAATGAGGAGGCATCCAAGGGAGAGCCGAAGGATCATCATCCAAGTGCTGACGTTTCGCCATGCAGGTTGTGCCATGCTATTCATGTCTCGTTTTCCCTCTCCGATTGATCGTGCAAAGCATAGCTTACCACTGTTGTTTGGTTTTGCCTTTGCCATTTGCTTCCTTGGGTTATCGAACGCGATCGCGGACTCGCCACCCAGTTTGACGCTCTTGCGGCAGCAAACTCGTGAATTACTGCGACAGCAAGCGGTTTTGCCCCCCGGTAAATCAAAGGACGATGCCTCTGTGGCGTTGTGTGATTTGTACGTCGTGCTTCGTTATGACTCACGGTATGACTCCAGCGAAATGCTAAAGGGTGATGCCACGAAGATTCGTCGTCGGCTGCTGACCATTGCTCGCTTGCGGGAGCGTGAATTGCGTCGAGAAGGCATCGAGCGTCCGGCAGGGATTTCAGCCCAAGTCGAATCGGCGATTGAGTCGGCTCTTGCAGGTGATCAGCAAGCCAGCCAACCGGGAGCGGCCGCCGCTGGGGGACTGCTCGATAACGGCTGGCAGTTGGTCGAACTGATCCAGCGAATTGTCTCCCCCGATTTCTGGGAGTCTCGAGGTGGTCCGGGGTCGATTCGGTATTTCGCAATGAAGCGTGTGTTGGTGGTTCGAGCCACGAGCGATGTGCACCAACAAATCAAGGACCTGCTGACGGCGTTGCGTTAGGGATCCGTATCGTTCCGCATCCTGTTTTTGAGGCTCACTGCAAACTTCGCTTTGGTTCGCGGCATGCTTTGGATTCACCGGCTTGGGCACTGTCTCGTAAAACGATTTGTACCGAATTCCACGCAGTGCTTTTGAACGGAATAGTGCTTTTGAACGGAATAGTGCTTTTCACGGCTCTTGCCGGCGGCTGACGCCGTGCCGCTCACATTTGCGAGACAGTACCTGGTCTGAGTGCCGGTTTGGTCTGGGTGCCGGTTTGATCTGGGTGCCGGTATTCGAGAAATTGTTTCCCCGTTGGAGTAGAACTCTCGTTCTTCCATCCTGGGATTTCGCATTCCTTTTTGTGGGATTCAATTTCGCAGGGGAGGATTTCGCAGTCCTTTTGTTTCAGTCCTTTCGTTTCGCAATGCCTTTGTTTCGCTGGGTCGAAGTTTACCTTTCTCTCGTCACACAGCGCGAGATCCCCTCAGCAGACGGCCCCTCTGTCCTGCCCTGTTTGATGCTTTCGCGTTGTTACCGCTCCTGCATGGCGTTTCGTTCATCGCAAGCTTGTGCCTCTTCAATGCCTGGCCCCAACCGTTTTCCGTAGCGGTTTTGCTAGCGGCTTCGATATCTCGCATCTTGGCAACCCGCTCATGGCCTGGCCCCACTCCCCGCTTTGATTTTGGCCCCAGTCCCTGCTTCACTGCCCTGCGACTCGCCTGTTCACCCGTACCCTCGCTCACGTTCGCCTGTTACCTTTCAGGCTCAAATGAGGGCGAACTGTGGGAGTAATCAATTGGAAACGGAACAAAGTGTCGACCTTTCAGTCTCGCTGGGGCGTTTAGAACTCAGTAATCCGATCATGGTGGCGTCGGGCACCTTTGGGTACGCCCGAGAGATGGAAAAGATCGTCGACGTTTCTCGGTTGGGTGGCGTCTTGCCGAAAACGATCACCGCTGAGCCGCGGATCGGCAACGCACCCTGGCGAACGGTCGAAACATCGGCCGGCTTACTCAACGCGATCGGACTGGATAACGACGGAGTCGATACCTTTCTGGACCATCATCTGCCGTACCTCAGCCAGCTGGGCACCGCGGTTGTCGTCAGTGTCGCCGGCCG
>JAQWPZ010000035.1 GCA_029245125.1 Rubripirellula sp. | reverse complement strand
GGTGTCTCGGGGCGTGTGATAATCTTCGTGGGCGCCGGTAAAAGCAGACAGAATTGGCACACCCCGACCGACAAACGCCGAGGCATCCGTCGGCAGTCGCGAGCTAGTCTTGTCGAGTTGAAGGTTCAGTCCGACAGGAAGATTGCGACGTTGCACTTCGCCGGCAAAGCCGGGGGACGAACCGATACCTTGCACCACAAGTTTCTCTCGCAAGCGACCCACCATATCGAGATTCAAGTAAGTGGTGACGGCGGCGGTCAGACGCGTTTGCTCTGCTGATCCACCGTGACCGTGAGCTGCTGCGACCTCGTCTTTGGTCGAAGTTTCGGCTGACCGGGGTGCATTTGGAAACAACTCGTAGTAGTCGCTGACAAAGGCTTGAGACCCGAACAGGCCGAGTTCTTCACCACTCCAGGCAGCAACCACGAAGTCGCGTTTTGATTGTAGTTTGCCGCTGCGGATTTCGCTCGCGAGGTACTGCGCTATTTCAAGCATTGCAGCGACACCGCTGGCGTTGTCATCAGCACCGACGTGGACTGCATCCCGCTCATCCTCTCGGGCAAGGCTGTTGGTGCTGCCACCACGTCCTAGATGGTCGATGTGGGCGCCCAGAATCACTGCTCCGGAATCCTTGATGGGAGCAGTCGCTGGCAAGCGTGCGACCACATTACGGCCGGTTCCACGTTGGCGTTTGATTCCGACGGTCGCGGATGCTTTCGCGCTGCCAACTGGAAAGCCCATTTGCAAAGAGCCATCGTCGAGTTCGGATTGGATTTTTTGCAGGTTGCTGTCAGCCGCCGCCAGCAGCTTGATCGCGACATCGTTGGTGATGGATAGAGCGGCAATGCTCACGCTGGCTTGGGATGCTGCTTGATCAAATCGGATCAGCTGGTTGCGAACCTTGCTCGTCGGACCGCTTACAAACAAGATTCCTTTCGCGCCCAAGTCGCGAGCGATGGATGCTTTTCGCCGTGGACTCGAATACCTCGCCATTTTTTGCCTGAGTTCTGGCGTGATTTCTTGTGGTAGATCTCGCAAGACGATGACCCATTGGTCTGCCACGTTTAGATGCACATAGCTGTCGTACTCGGGCGAATCTTCTGATTGGGGGACTTGCAGACCATACCCAGCGAAAACGATTCCGCTTGGTTCGAAGTCACCGACCGCCGAAAACGACAGCGGCCGCCAATCTTTATCGAGTTCCAGTGTTTTGCCGTCGACTTTAAATTGATTCTCATCGGTCAATTTCGAACCGGCCGGGAAGTCAAACATGTGATAAAAGGATCCATTTTCACCCGCTGGTTCAAATCCCAGGCTTTCCAGATAAGCCGCCACATACGCGGTTGCGCGGCGTTCCCCCTCAGTGCCAGTCAGGCGGCCTCCGAGTTCGGGTCGAGTTAAAAAGTCGACGTGTCGCATGACATCCGTTGGGGCAAAGTCAGGCGAAGATGATTCCGCCGCCGCTAGCGCAGCCGTGCGGTCTTCACTGTTTTCCAGATTCAGTTCTTTCCGGGCGAGGGCGTCATTCCATGTTCCCATGAAAATCTGTGATTGTTTGTTTGCTGTTCGATTGCTGGTCCATGACAACTGTTTTCCATCGGGAAGGAAAACTGGTAAGCCATCGAAGCCGTCGGTGCTGGTTACACGCACCGGGTCACCTTTGCCATCCGCGCGAACCAAATAGAGTTCAAAGTTGCCGAATCCATGTTTGTTGGTGGTGAAGATTAAGTAGTCACCGCTGGGATGAAAAAACGGAGCCCAGCTCATTGCGCCAATGCTCGTCAACCGCTGTACGTCGGTGCCATCAGTTTTCATCGTGAACACTTCGGCGGTAGCCCCATCTTCGGAAAATCGCCGCCAGCAAATTCGGCGACCGTCGGGTGAGAAAAATGGGCCGCCGTCGTAACCGGGGACATCGGTCAGTTGCCGCAAGTTTGTTCCGTCCGAATTCATGATGTAGATGTCGATCATGAAGGCTGGATCGACTTCGAACAGTTTCTTCTCGCGATCGGTTAGATCTCGCGAGTAGGCTTGCCGGTTGGAAGCAAATACAATTTGACTCCCGTCAGGACTGTAGCTCCCCTCGGCGTCGTACCCGCGAGCGTTGGTGAGTCGTGTGATTTCGCCGTTGGCCAACGCCTTTCCGTACAGTTCGTAGTTCGGGTCGTAGTCCCAGGAGTAGCGCCGCTGCTGACCACTGTTCCGCAATTCGATTTCGGCATTCTGTTTTTCGACCGCCTCTGGATCCTCGTGGGTGCTCGAGAACAGCACTCGGTCCCCGCTTGGGTGAATCCAAGCACAGGTTGTTTTTCCGTGGCCTGGAGAGATCTTCGTGAGGTCACCAGTTTTGAGATCGGTCACGTAAATCTGGTAGAACGGATTCGCCCGATCCCGCTCGCTTTGGAAGACCATTCGTGAGCCATCGGCGCTGAAGTAACCCTCGCCTGCCCGCCGCCCTTCAAACGTGATTTGTCGGACGTCTGACAGCCACTCGGACTCTTGGCCCGCCTCCTCGGGAGCGTCACCCGGATCCTGGCCCGGCAACAAAGACGGGAGGCTAATCAGCAGGCAGGCAGCGACGTATCGAAGCATCATTGGCATAACATCAAGCAACGATTAAGAGTTGGGGGTGGGATACCGATCACTGGATTCTACCGCAATGCGGACGGATCGTAGATGGGGAAGGCGAACGACCCCGGTTCGCTAAAGTGAATTCACGATCCATCACTGACGTTCACGATCAAGCTAATGGGATGGGGCCCAACTCGCGTAGGTGCAAGCCCAGCGGCGTGGTCATAATCGCAGCGGTGTGGTCATAATCGCAGCGGTGTGGTCGCAGCGGTGTGGTCGTAGTCTCACCGGTGTGGTCGTAGTCGCAGCGGCGTGGTCATAGTCGCAGCCCGATCTGTATTTTGAGCCTGTTGGCCTTCGTGGGTCGAGCAAGATTTCGGTCGCACGAAGCTGACGCGCAACAACGCCCGCTGGCACGAACCGTCAGGGTCAGGCGACCAGGCTGTGTGCACCGCGGAGGCAAATCAAGTCTTTGCTCCATCGCGCGAACAGTTCTTTTCGCTGGTCTTCTCGCGAGAACGTTCGGATCGAGTTTACATTCCGCCTAATGTCGTCTCGAACCAACCCGTAGACGACTTCGTATTCCGCCTCGGGTTGCGGTGCGTCATCGTGTTCATCTGGCGGGCGGACTCGCGCCTGAGCTTCGAAGCGAAATACTTGCAGCCACCCGGGCCTTTGTACCGCGACGAGGCGGACGTTGCGAAGTTTTGCGGTACCACCGAAAAATCCGTTCGCCGTTAGGTGCTTTCGAATCGCTATTTCCATGTCGCGGTCCCCGCACCAATCGGCGTACCGCTTTTGGAGATGTTTGAACCAACCGATCAGCATATTCTGTCCTCCGACATATTATTGTCGGATGGCAAGATCCAGTCGGGGCTGGGCTGCCATTTTCGCTGGATTCGGACCGTCGGCATCTGAAAGCCGGTGTGGAGGACGCACCCGTCGGTGGGGTCAACCAGCAGCCGCGTTTGGAGGCAATCGTGCCACTCGCAGTGAGGGACCGAGAATTGACCTCTGATTCCCTTCCTCTCGCTGCGTGTGGGACTTGTGCGGCAAAACGAATTACTTGTTCGGCAAATCGAAGTCGCCGGTTAGGTCTCGCCAAACGCAGTGGATGTGATTGGCAGGATTGCCAGCTGCGTCGGGTTGTGTGTTGACGAATTCGATCAGGAACTCTTTGCCGCGTACGCGATAGTAGTGGCCGATTCCTGGTTTCGTCGGGCCAGCCCAGGCGAAGTGAATCTCCTCCCAGCCATTCTGATCAATTTTTGCACGTCGCTGCGCGGAGACTTTTTCTGTGATGGCGTCGGTGTAGGTATAGACCAGTTTTTTCAGTAACGCCTGTTGATCTTCGTTTAGCTCGCGTTGGCTAATGCCTTCAGGTTCCCCGACCTCAGCTTGGGGTTCGCCGGCGAAGCGAATTTCCTTTGGTGCGGTATCCGACAAGATCGCTCGCTTCGCCTGGGCAGGATTCAGCGCATTGACCAATTTAAATGCCAACGCTTCTTCATTGCGAAGGACTCGTGTTCCTTTTCCGAGTGGACCCGTGACATCGTTCATTACGGTGGCGGGATTGGCCGCAAAAAACTGCGGTGTGCTATCGACGATTTGTCCATCACGACAAACGAAGTTCAGTGACAGGTGGTGGCCTTCGAAGCTCATACCCCAGGCGCCCGTGTCAGTCGGTGTCCCAAAAATCGTAACGTAGTACTTTTCTGGATCGCGTTCCCAATTTCGGTCTTTACCCTCCAGTTCCCGCAAGACTCCCTCGAGCATCATGATTTTTTGGGTCTTGTCGTAGCCAAGCTCACTGAGGGCGGCACGCACCAATCGCAAAGCAGCGGTGCGTTGCGCTGGATTCATTTCTCGAAGTACTAACCCCTTGCGGCTTTTCTTGGGGATGAAGTGCCAGTCCACCCGTTTCTCTGACCCGTATGGAACTTGTGCGATCGCTTGCTGCTCTTGATCGAGTGTGGTCAGAAACGCATCGGCAAACGTTTTCATCTGCGCCGCAGGCGGATCCGCGACTTGTTGGCCGATCACAAAAGCAACAGCGACCAGGAGGGATCCGGTCAGAAGGGGGCGGGCGATTCGCATAGCAAAACCATCGTCTTGGTGGGGGCGGTGGGATCTCGGGGAGTCATGAATGCAATTTCATGGACGCCCCCCCGGATCATAAACCACCGGATCGTCGTCGGCAGATTGTAACTCACCCTTCGGTAGAAATCAGGCTGGTCGGTTGGAGAGTCGAATTATGTTCCTTCGTCCTCTACGGTAGTTGTTCACCACTGGCGGTCAGGGTCGTTGGGAATTTCAATATCCGCGTCGCCCACACTGATTTCGCTTTCCAATCATATTTTTCCCCTCGCGGACGAAGTTTTATGAAACGCATTCCCGAGCCACAGATCATGAGCCCCACCGAAGAGGCTCAGCAATATCACGACATGGATCATGGAGAGGTGAATCGAAACTTCGTGACTGAGCTAGCGGTCGGCCCAGTCGGTGAACGCATTATTGATCTGGGGTGTGGCCCGGCGGCGATCCCGATCGAGATTTGTCGCAGGTTTGACTCGGTGCGTGTGATGGCGCTTGATCAAGAAGTCGAAATGCTTGAGATCGCCAAGCGCGAAATTGATCTGGCTGGCTTGCTTGATCGCATCGAGCTTCATTGCGTGGATGCCGCCAAACTGTCAGATTTTGACGACGAAATTGCCGATGTCGTGGTTAGCAATAGCCTGATTCATCACCTCGATCAGCCAGAGCTTGGCGTGGCGACTGCCGTGCGGTTGTTGCGAGAGGGGGGGCGATTATTTCTTCGCGATCTGTTTCGTCCCGCGTCGATGGAGGAAGTGGAAGCTCTGGTTGGGCAGTATGCCGGCAGTGAAAACGAGTTGGCGCAGCAGTTGTTTCGGCAGTCATTTCAAGCGGCTTTGACGCTCGAGGAGATCCGGGAAATTGCCAGGGGGCTTAACATTGACGCGGAGCACGTTCAAATGAGCAGTGACAGGCATTGGACGATAGATTGGATCAAGCAATAATTTTGACTGGCTGCCATCTCGGAACCCGTTTCAACAAATCATGCGCACTTATTTAAAACTTCTGGACGAGGTCTTGCATCACGGCCTCGATCGCGACGACCGAACGGGCGTTGGTACGCGCGGGTTGTTCGGGCGGCAGATGCGATTCGATCTGTCTCAAGGTTTTCCGTTGGTGACGACCAAAAAAGTTCACTTGCAGTCAGTGATTTATGAATTGCTGTGGTTCCTCCGCGGCGACACGAATGTGAAGTGGCTGAAGGAAAATGGCGTCACCATTTGGGACGAGTGGGCAGACGAAAATGGTGATCTCGGACCGGTCTATGGCCACCAGTGGCGGAGCTGGCCGCGTGGCGACGGGTCTGTGATTGACCAGATCGGCTGGGTGGAAAACGAGATCCGAACCAACCCCCAGTCGCGTCGGCTGGTTGTCTCGGCCTGGAATGTTGCGGATCTACCGAAGATGGCGCTGCCGCCTTGCCACTTGCTGTTTCAGTTCTATGTTGCCGGTGATCGCTTGTCTTGCCAGTTGTATCAACGCAGTGCCGACATGTTTTTGGGCGTACCGTTCAATATTGCTAGTTACGCGTTGCTGACGATGATGATGGCGCACGTCACGGGGCTGCAGCCTGGGGAATTCGTGCACACTTTGGGTGACTTGCACTTGTATCGCAATCATTTTGATCAGGCTCGTGAGCAGCTTTCCCGCCACCCGCGACCATTGCCGACCATGGAAATCAACTCCAATGCCAAGCATGTCGTTGATTTTCAATGCGAAGACTTTCAGCTGACTGGGTACGATCCTCACCCGCGGATCAAGGCATCGGTGGCAGTGTGAGTGATATCGTTGTTGCAGCATTGGTCGCGATGACGCCGGATGGCGTGATCGGTCACGAAGGGGGAATGCCCTGGCGTTTGAGCAGCGATTTGCGTCGCTTTAAAAAAATGACCATGGGCGGAGTGCTCGTGATGGGACGACGTACTTTCGATTCAATTGGGCGTCCTCTGCCAGGTCGCCAAACAGTCGTTGTCACCCGCCAGAAAGATTGGCAATTCGAAGGAGTGCATCGGGCAGCTGACCCCGAGCAGGCGATCCAATTGGGCCGATCACTCGGTGGAGAAGGTATTTTCGTGGTGGGTGGGGCCGAAATTTATCGGCAATTGCTACCCCATTGTGATTGGATTGGCGTTACCACCGTCTGGGCGTCACTGGAGGGTGATACGACGCTGGAGCTTGATTTGAAAGGCTTTTCGCCAATCGAGCGATCTCGGTTCCCCGCTTCGATCAAAGACGATTATCCGACGGAATTTGTCCGATACCAAAGAAATCCCGGCCAGAAAGGGCGGTAGTCAACTTTCAGTGACGGCTTGGAAGGGGCGATCTGGCGGCTGTTTTGCCTATTTCTCCCCGCTTCGCAAACTGGTTTTATCGCGGCGGATCAGGCTGTTTGGCGGGTTTGGGACGTGTTGGCTGAGCTCTCGGCAGTGGCCTATCTGAGAAACCTGAAAAAATGAGGCCACGTCCCCATTGAGCAAAAAGGGGGCCACTGGGTATATTTCGGGATTCTTGGTCAGAGCGTAAGCCACAAGTTGAGGCAATCGTTGCTGACTGTATGTCCCCGTAGTCACCCGTAGTCACGGAATTTCACCGGAGCTAGCCCTATGCCCCGTTTGATGGGCGTCGACATCCCGAACGACAAACAGATCCAATATTCACTCACTTACCTCTATGGGATCGGATTGCATTCCGCCCGAGAGGCATGTGAAAAGTTGGGGATTGACCCTGCCCGGCCTGCAAGTGACATCCATGAGGATGAGCTCGGTCGGATAGCCGCATTGCTGGAGCGCGACTACACGGTCGAAGGTCCGCTGCGTCGCCAATTGGCTCAAAATATTAGCCGACTCCGAGAAATCAAAAGCTATCGCGGCATGCGGCATCGCCAATCGCTGCCTGTTCGTGGTCAGCGCACGAAGACTAACGCTCGGACCCGAAAAGGACCTCGAAAGACGGTCGCCGGGAAGAAGGGCGTCAAGGACCTCCGCTAACCGAAACATTTTCGCCGCATTGGCGATCATGTTCGCTTGGGAGAGCCTTTTATTGTTTCCAATGACAACCGATACCAAACACTGATTCGAGAACTTTGCAGTGGCAAAGAGCAACAAAAAGAAAAGAATTCGTCGTAATGTGACCAGTGGCGTTGCCCACATTCACGCGACGTTCAACAACACGACGGTGACTATCACTGACCCTAAAGGTGACACCCTGTGCTGGGCTAGTGCTGGCACGAGTGGATTCAAGGGCAGTCGCAAAAGCACCCCGTTCGCTGGTCAGTGTGCTGCCCAGCAGGCTGCCGAAAAGGCGACCAAGTT
This sequence comes from Rubripirellula sp., assembly GCA_029245125.1. Taxonomy (GTDB): domain Bacteria; phylum Planctomycetota; class Planctomycetia; order Pirellulales; family Pirellulaceae; genus Rubripirellula. The sequence goes on along the minus strand of JAQWPZ010000035.1, from coordinate 37,244 downwards.
CGGGATGCGTGATGTCGAGGTTCGCGTGAAGGGTCCTGGTTCGGGACGTGAGAGTGCGATCACCTCGCTGCAGTCAGCTGGATTGAATGTCAAGTTGATCGAGGATGTCACGCCGATTCCTCATAACGGTTGCCGGCCACGAAAGAAACGACGCGTCTAGTTTCAGATCGAAGGTCGCCCGGTTCGCCTGGTTGATCTGCTGTTGAATGCCGCCGCCCCAATGTGGGCGGCATCCGCTCGGATTGAGTCTTTCGCAACCCGATCCCGACCACCACCTCCAATATCCGTCTCTCAGGTCTGAGGTATATGACGATGCATATTCGTTGGCGAGGCATGGAACTGCCAAGCACGCTTGAAGTTGACCGCGATTCACTGACCGGCAGCTACGGCAATTTTTACGCAGAACCCTTCGAGCGGGGCTTCGGAGCCTCGGTGGGCAATAGCCTCCGCCGAGTCTTGTTGAGCAGCTTGATGGGGAGTGCGGTCACGCAAATTAAAATTCGTGGCGCGCAGCACGAATTCACGACGATTCCGGGCGTTCTTGAGGACGTTACTGAAATCGTTCTAAATGTGAAAAGCTTGGTTGTTCGTAACCACAGCGAGGCAACTCGCGTGATCACGATCGAAAGCGACAAGGCAGGGGTCATCACCGGCGGTGATGTCCAGACCGATTCCGACGTCGAGGTGATCAACAAAGATTTGGTGATCGCAACCTTGACTGAAGATGTTCCATTTATGATGGAAATGGTCGTCGAAAATGGCCGTGGTTACGTGCCGAGTACCGACCACAGTAGTGTCGATCACGAGATCGGCATCATCCCGATCGATGCAGTTTTCAGTCCGATTACTCGTGTTCGCTACGAAGTAGAAGAAACACGCGTCGGCCAAAAAACGAATTACGATAAGTTGAACTTGGAGATTTGGACCGACGGATCGGTCAGCCCCGAGTTGGCGTTGGTCGAATCGGCCAAGATCCTCCGGAAGCACCTGAACCCATTCGTCCAGTATCGCGAGTTGGGACCGAGTATTTTCTCGGCTGCTCGTGGAGGAGCGGGATCGCCGGAAGCCCAGTTGGAAGCCAAGCTCAATATGACTTTGGCGGACTTGCGGCTTAGCGTCCGAGCAAACAATTGTCTCGAAAGCGAGAACATCCAAACCGTGCGTGACCTCGTTCAAAGAACGGAAGACGCGTTGTTGGAAGTTCGCAACTTCGGTGACACGACCCTTAATGAAGTTCGCGAGAAGTTGTCGCAGTACGGACTGCACCTTGGTATGCGTGTACCGAACCAACCATTGTTCTAGCGAATCACCACTTTCCACCCATACATTCGACGGACTTGACCCCATGCGTCACCGAAGAAAAGGCCGCACGCTCGGAAGAAGCCCAAGCCATCGCAAAGCGATGCTGAAGAACTTGGCCAGCGCTCTGTTTTTGACCGAACGAGATTCCACCTACGACGACAATGCGCCCAAAGTTGCTGGTCGCATCACGACCACGCTGCACAAGGCGAAGGAAGTTCGTCCGTTGGTAGAAAAGTGCATCACGATCGCGAGAAGGTCACTGCCGGCAGCGGATGCTGCTCGGGAGTACGAAACCTCTGCCAAGCGAGGCACAGACGCCTACAAGGAATGGCGGAAGAGCGATGACTGGCACAAGTGGGCAGACGCCCGTGCTCCTGTTGTCGCTGCTCGCCGTCGCGTGATTCAGCTCATTGGCGACAAGGAAGCGGTTAGGATTTTGTTCGATACCATCGCGGAACGCTATGCGGCCCGACCTGGTGGGTACACCCGTATCCTGCGGCTCGCAACGCCGCGATTGGGTGATGCTGGTGAGCGAGCGATTCTTGAATTAGTTGGCAAGAACGATCGCGTTAGTCGCAGTGCCGAACGACCTGCCTTTGATGCCGATGAATCTGACAGTGGCGAGCCCGTCGCGGCCGGTGCGGTAGCAGAGGGTTCGGATAGCGAACCTGAGGCAACCAAAGAGGACTAAGGCGACGGGAAATTGACTGTCGCTCTCGTTTTTGAATACGAAAAGGCTCGCGGGACTAACCGTGAGCCTTTTTTTTTGACCGGTGGTGATGTTCCAGTTCGGATCATCGTCACTCCGAAAGCAGACGCGTCTCTTGTATCGCCTTTGCTGAAGGGGTTGTCGTGAGTTCTCGTGTGCGATGCCTGTTAGCCTCGCATCCCTTGCGCCCGTCGCCATGCTCGCAGTTGAGCATCGGTCCCGATTTCTGCGTTCTTGTTTCGCCATTGCATTGCGACTTCGGCTAACGCTTCTTTCGGTGTTGCCTCGCCTTGCAGGGTGCTTCGGATCTGTTGGTCAAGTGCTTGGTAATAGAAGCTGCCCTGACGTATTTGCAGGGTTGGCAAGTTGACCGGTGCGGTCAAATGCTCGGCAAGCCATCGGTCATAGCTTGGGGTTCTGCTGGAATTGGCCGAGGAATCGCTTTGGCTGACTTGGACCCGAATGTTGGTCATCCCACTGATTTGATTCCGGGTTGCCGCACTCCCCTCGCCTCCGCTGATCCATTGCAGGAACTGTTTGGCGAGTGTGCTTTGGCGACAGTTGATCGAGAGTGAGGCGAGCGTTGAAAACGGATCCAGCAAGACTCGGGAAATATTATCGCCGCCCGGAAGACTGCGGATCACAGCGGGTTCTCCATTTGCCTCGCTGCGAATCAGTGGGAATCCAATGCCACCCTGGAGCTCACCAGCGGTAACAGCATCCCAGATTGCATCTGGTGTTTGCAGCTTGGTCTTGTAGGCGGCATGAGTTGTCTGCATCTGCGTGAGAGCTTCGATGTACGGTTCTGTATCGATGAGTGGTTCGCACGTTTCACGCTGAAACAGCCAGGACGAGTTGCTAGCCGCTCGCCACAAAAACATTGCACCAGCCCAGCCCGGAGCGGTCGGTTCGCCTGCGGCGCCTGACCAGTGGTTCCTGACCAAGTCATCGTAGGAATCCCAAGTGAGGATTTGTTCGGTTCCGAAATCGGGGAGCTCGTCGTAGGCGATGATCGCAGGCTGTGGTGCACCAAGCGGAATGCCGATGTTCTTGCCCGAATAACTGGCCGCCCCAGCCCGCAGCGTGGCGTAGAGCTCTCCGGCAGTATCGCATTGCTTGACTTCGTCTTTGGAGAGGGCTGTGATTGCTTCGCTGGCTTCAAGATCGGAAGCCAGCATCAGCGGATAGATCAAGACATCGCATTTCTTCGCCCCGCTCAGTACTTGTTCGGACACTGTCCCCGCATCATTACGAGTTGGGGGGATTGTCTCGATCGCCAGCGAATGATCAGCGATGGCTCCCCAGCCACGTTCCATGGCTTCGGCGTCACGGTCTGATCCGATCAGGAGTATGCGGAGTGGGACGTTGCGACGTTCATCGGGCGTGGGCGTGGGTTGCTGTTCTTTCGATGCCCCACAGCCGGCGACAGCGCCCCCAAGCATCATTGAGGTTGCCTGGAGCATCTGACGACGGTCGAGCAAATGGTTGCGAGGAATCACGAAGCAACTCGGTGATAAAGATAGATTGAATGTGGGCACGCGTCGGTCAGCATATTTTGCCACCATGGCGTGATCCGCTACAGCCTCAGCCATTTACGCACTATAGTGTCTCGAAGTTCAATCTGCTCCGCGTTTTCACCCTTGCCCAGCCCTGAATTGTTATGAGCTACTACCTCGGGATCGATGTTGGTACCAGCGGGACCAAAACTCTTTTAATCGACGAAGCCGGAAAGGTGCTTGCGGAAGCGAATGCCGCGTACCCGCTCCACCAGCCGAAACCTGGTTGGACCGAACAGGATCCAGAGGATTGGTGGAAGGCAACCATCAAAACCGTGCGTGGCGTGATGCGGGCCAGCAAGTTGAAGCCAGATGCGATCAAGGCCATTGGTCTGAGCGGTCAAATGCACGGATCGGTTTTCTTGGATAAAAACGATCAGGTCATTCGCAACGCACTGCTCTGGAACGACCAGCGAACAGCGGCGGAGTGCGATGAAATTACCGCCGCTGCCGGTGGTCGAAAGCGATTGATCAAAATGGTTGCCAACCCTGCGCTAACAGGATTTCAGGCACCGAAGATATTGTGGTTGCGAAATCAGGAGCCGCGTCACTTCGATCGCTTGGCAAAAGTCTTGCTGCCCAAAGACGATGTGCGGCGACGACTGACCGGTGACTATGTCACCGAAGTCAGTGATGCCAGTGGAACTTTGTTGCTCGATGTTGTTCGTCGAAAGTGGTCCAAGCAACTGCTGACGAAGTTGGGTCTCGATTCAGATCTACTTCCGTCCGTCGTCGAAAGTGATGAGGTGACAGGCACGTTGACTAGCGCGGCGGCCAAGACCCTAGGGCTGACCACGAGTTGTAAAGTCGTTGGTGGGGCGGGTGACTGTGCTGCTGGCGCGGTGGGGAATGGCGTCGTCAAGAAAGGGGTGCTTAGTACTAGCATCGGAACGAGTGGTGTGATGTTCGTTCATAGTGACGAACCGCAGTACGATGCGGCCGGTCGGTTGCATACGTTTTGCCATGCGGTGAATGGCAAGTGGCACATGATGGGCGTCAACCTGACCAGTGGCGGTTCGCTGCAGTGGTGGGTCGATTCGGTCATTCAAGGCTTGGCAGGAGTCCCCGCTAAGAAGCGATATGATGTGGCGACTGCCGAAGCGCAGGCAGTTGCCGCTGGTAGTAACGGCTTGGTCTTTTTGCCATATCTTAATGGTGAGCGCACACCGCACGCTGATCCCCAGGCCAGAGGCAGTTTTGTAGGACTGAATCTCTCGCATACGCGTGGGCATTTGACCCGTAGCGTGATGGAGGGCATTACCTTTGCGCTTCGCGATAGCCTAGAGATCATTCAGTCGCTTGACGTTCCGGTGCGTCAGATTCGCGCTTCGGGCGGCGGTAGCACGAATCCGATGTGGCGACAAATGCAGGCAGATGTGTTTGGCAAGAAAGTCACCACTTTGGAAGTGGAGCAAGGCCCCGCCTACGGCGTCGCCCTGCTCGCTGCGGTGGGCGATGGAGCCTATCGTTCAATCGAGTCGGCTTGCAAGGCGACGATCCAAGTTGCCGACGAAACCGCTCCACAACGGGCAGACGTCAAAACCTATGATCGCATGTTTCCAATCTATCGCGGTCTTTATGGCCAGCTGAAGGATTCGATGGCAGCCCTCGCCGAATTGCAGTAGCGATTCGATTGCGGTGACCTCTAGCGTCTTCCCACCCTCACGCGTGTTTGCGTCATGCGGCGTGTTTGCGTCATGCTGTCTGCGGTGGGATTTGATCGGGGGTCGCCAGTGAGTTGGTCTTCCGGTGAGTCGATGTGCTTGGTTGGCTCACAGGTTGGGTCAATGGTCCCCGCTGCGAGCTCTGACTAAAATGTGACGTCAATACTGTTCTTCCGACCCTTGGTGCGAGTTTTATCATGCGACGCTTGTTTGCCTGTACGTTCACGCTTCTGTTTCTTCTGTGCCCAGCACTGACGGTGTCTGCTGCCGACCCTGTGAAAGTGTTGATCATGGATGGGCAAAACAATCACGGTGATTGGCCCAAGACAACCGCGATGATGAAGAAGTACTTAGAAGAGACGGGGCGTTTTCAAGTCGATGTTGTTCGGACTCAGTACTTGTGGAAAGGCGAGAATCGTCTGAAGGATTATTCGCTCGATGATGGTGGCCAGTATGAGAGTTTGCCGCAGCCCAAGAGCGACCCTGACTTTAAGCCTGATTTCACCAAGTACGATGTATTGATTAATAACTTTGGCTGGGGCGCTGCGGACCTTCCGGATACAACCCGCGAGGGCTTAGAAAAATTTGTGAGTCAAGGTGGTGGACTTGTTGTGGTGCACGCGGCCAATAATTCTTGGCCGAAGTGGGATGCATATAACAAAATGATTGGGCTTGGTGGCTGGGGTGACCGTGATGAAAAATCAGGGCCCTATGTTTACATCAACGAAGAAGGCGAAGTGATTCGTGACACATCGCCTGGCAAGGGTGGCGGGCACGGTCCCCAGCACAATTATCAGATCGTCGTTCGAAACTCCGAGCATCCCATCACCAAAGGTCTGCCCCGTGTTTGGATGCATACAAAAGACGAGTTGTATGAGCGTCTTCGCGGACCAGCAGATAACATGACGATCCTCGCAACCGCGTATGCCGACCCGAAATACAAAGGAACTGGTCGGCACGAACCAATGCTGATGACCATCGATTTTGATCGTGGCCGAGTCTTTCATACGGCGATGGGCCATGCAGACTATTCAATGGAATGCGTCGGTTTTCAGACGATTCTGGAGCGAGGCACCGAGTGGGCGGCGACCGGCCAAGTCACACCGCAAGCGGTTCCCAAGGATTTTCCAACAGCGTCTGAATCAAGTGCCCGCGAGTTCTAGAGACTGCCGATAACCGCTGCCGTGCCGAGGAGATCCCAGCCGGGTCGATTCAATATCGCAGCCGGGTTGATTCAATATTGCAGCCGGGTCGATTCAATATCGCAGGGGGGGCGTGAGTCGCGTCGCTTTTGACGGAAGGCGAACGTTTGTTAGGCTTGGTCTTGCCGCTCAAATGTTCGCAAATCCGGTCTGCCTTGACTCGGTTTTAATCGTGACTCAGACCGCGATCGGCTCGGACGACAAAACGGAGGTCTCTCCCGTCTTTCCAAAATACGGGGACCACCGTGGGTTGAAGCTAGCGTTGATTAACGGTCACGAACGGCGGTTGGCCGCTCGGTGCTAGTGAGGCATCATCCACGTTTACGCCAGCTTCAGCACTGCCATGGTGATTTCGCCAGATGTGGTCACGCATTGAATCGATAGCAGTGATGGAAATGAACCTGACTCTGCCATCCTCATACAGTACGTTGATTCCCTCGCCATTGTGGCTGAGAACGCGAAACCTCGTCGGCCCGTTTGTGCTGATGTACGGCGCGTCGGACATTACTGCAAAGGATGATCGAGCTTCAAATTTCGGCGAAGTGTAGCGATCGTGATCAACTACCCCGAGCGTGTACGCATAATGACCACCGGAAACTTGTTGGATTTCACGTAGCCGATCGATCGAGACCGTATGAAGCTCGGCGACTGGAGTGACTGAATTTAGGCTCGCCAATGTGTACTCGTCTGCTGCTGGGCGATCCATCGAGGGACACCAACGCAGCCAAGGCGCATGTAGCAGGCCCATATCCTGCAAACGGTTCGCGTAGATCCCCGCGAAGGCTTCGCGGCCAGATTCTGCTACGACCGGAAGTCGCTCTTGCGAATTGCGAGTCGCATATTGTGTGATCGATGTACCAAGTTGCCGCATCTGATCTTGGCAGGCGACCTTCCGTGATTCAGCCCGGCTTTCGGCCAAGATCGGTAGCAGGAGTCCCAGCACGACGACAGCTGTAGCGATGCCTCCGACCCAGTCCAGCCAGCGGATCGCACTATCGGGAGGCGAATCAACGATACGATTCATCGACGCCAGTTCCACGACTGGCTGATCGCTGGATACTTCATCGCCTGATTCCGCAGCAGATTGATCTCCCGGGCGGGGCATGGGGGGCAAGTTTGCCAATGTCCGGGCGACGAGATCACGGGGTGGGGGCTCGATCGGCTGGAAATTCTCCTCCAGCGGCTTGAGTGACTTCTCAATCTGCTCCAGCTGACGCCGAGCCTCGGGGTCTTCCTTCAGCCATTCCGCCACACGACGCATCTCGTGAGGCTCGAGCGCCCCTAGCAGATAGCCGAGTAAATCTTCGTGCATGACCGTTTCACCCCACAGAGGCGTTGAACCTCGTCGAAGAACGCCCCGCGCATTCTCTACAGTAAGTTACGCGCGAGACCCTCCCTTGGTTCGCCAAACTTCTGATCGCTGGTCGAACATCGAGATTCAGGCGGGCAGCGGTCGCTCTCAGCTGTCGGCGGATTGGTGGGATTCGTCCCAATGCAGCCCAAGTCGCTGAACAGCAGCGTGCAGCCTACTCTTCACTGTTCCGACTGGGATTCCGAGGACTTCGGCCGCTTCGCGGTATTTTAGCCCTTGGTAGTAGACCAGTTGGATGACTTGCTGCATCGATTCGCCCAGCATCGCGACCGAATCGTGGACCCAGCGACTGTTTTCCTCGTCCGCTGCGCTGCGGAACGGGTCGGGTGAATCCCCGACGAGCTTTTCGGACCAACCATTGTTGCGGTCTTCTTTTTCCCCAACGCTGGACCGATCGAGGCTAACCATCCGGTGACGCTTGTTTCTCCTTTGGACGTCGATCGCTTGGTTGGTCGCGATCGCGTATAGCCATGGGCGAAATCGGCGGGCGGGATCGAATTGATGACACTTCAGGTGGACTTGCAGAAATGTTCCCTGGAAAGCATCCTCGGCCATCTCGGCATTGCCGATGTAACGCCGCAAATAACTGTAAATCTCGCGCTCGTATCGGTGCATCAGGGTTTCGAACAAACCCCGATCAGCGGTTTCCCGATATTGAGCGATCAAACTCTCGTCCGAGACGTCGCTTTGCGGAGTCGATACGACTTCTTTCGTTGGAGCATTCATGAGATTTGATTCGTGAAGCGATGGAGGAGATTTGACGCAAAACTAACCGCTGTATCTACACACGCGACACAAGTCCTCGTTTACCGAAACGAATTTCGTCCAAAGAAAGAAATTATTTTCAACCTTCTTTGGGGTCACGGACGGCATGAACTCAGTCATTCTGTAGGTTGCTGTCGCAGACGAATCGCCTGTGATACAACTCGACAACTCTCAGTATCTCTGAATCTGCAAGGAAGTCAAAAGCGTCCTCATGGGATTCTACAGGAAAGATTCAGGACTTTGCTCCCGGAAATTACTTGACGGGGCCGACTACCGGTGAGTGAGGCAGCCCGCTCGGGGGGTGTGCTAAGGGGTTTCGAGACAACAGACATCCTGCATCCAAGTTCGTGAAGGCAAGACACTTGAGTACGCGTCCCAAATTGAGTGAACGATACGGGTGGGCCCGTCCTGGCGATATCAACGCTTTTTTTGGGTTGATGCTCGACAATGTGGCGGGCTTGATCTTGATGGTAGGTTTGCTGGCTGGGTTTGGATTTCCAGTTGATTTTGCGGTCAGCCGGATGGTTCCAGGGACGGCATTGGGCGTGCTGGTCGGCGACTTAGCCTTTTTTCTGATCGCGTTCCGCTTGGCGTATCGAACCGGTCGCGACGACGTGACTGCAATGCCCTTGGGGCTGGATACTCCCTCAACGTTCGGGATCATTTTGTTTGTGTTGGGGCCGTCTTTTCTGCAGGGCCAGCAAATGGGTCTCGCTGTCGAGGAGGCAGCGTTGCGTACCTGGCACATCGGGATTTGGTGCATTGTCGTCAGTGGCTTGGTGAAATTAGCACTGGCGCCCTTAACTGGTTGGGTACGTCGTGTGGTTCCGCGTGCTGGGCTGTTGGGGTCATTAGCGGCGATTGCGCTCGTGTTGATCAGTTTTTTGCCCTTGATGAAAATTCTCGGTCATCCTCTGCCAGGCATGTTGGCATTGGTAATCGTCTTGACGTCGTTGGTAGGGCATGTGCCGTTGCCCGGTCGAACACCGGGCACGTTAGGCGCACTGTTGGTTGCCGGCGGGGTCTTTTACGTGATGTGTTGGATTCCTGGAACAGGCTACGTGTTTCCCGAACCGGAACCGATTCAATGGTTCCCGATGGGGTGGCTCGAGGCATGGCAATTCGGTTGGGTCGCCGCATTTGATGACGCGGTTGCTTATCTTCCGATCGCTTTGCCATTCGCAATCGCGACGGTGGTCGGAGGGATCGACTGTACTGAAAGTGCTGCTGCCGCCGGCGATGAATACGACACACGAACGGTGATTGGTGTCGAGGCGATGGCCACTTTATTGGCAGGTTTTTCCGGCGGTGTGATTCAAACCACTCCGTACATCGGCCACCCGGCATACAAGGCGATGGGAGGACGAGCGGCTTACACGTTGGGGACTGCGTTGTTGGTTGGATCGGCAGGTTTGGTCGGTTACTTCGGATGGCTGAATGCTTACGTCCCCCCGCCAGTTGTCTATCCAATTTTGGTCTTCATCGGCCTGGAAATTACGGCTCAAAGTTTTCTCGCCACACCACGCAAGCATTACGCGGCCGTAGCAATCGCCTGTTTGCCTGCGTTGGCGTTCTTGGCAATGCACTTGCCGGGGCGGATGTTTGGTGATGCCGCGTTATTGGAGCAGGGGATCAATCTTTCAACGTTGGCCGACTCTGGTTTGCGTGAAAATCTTGAGACCATGGTGATGTTGAGCAGCGGTTTTATCTTGACGAGCTTGTTGTGGGCTTGGGCTTTGGCTGCCGTCATTGACCACAATCTTAAGCTGGCAGCACGAGTCTTGTTGTTGGCTGGAATCATGACGTTGTTCGGAGTCATTCATAGCCCACTGGCTGGCAATGAACTGTTCGTGCCATTCGGTCCCGATTCGTGGGGCGAGATCGTTTTGAACGCTGATAGTCGTCCTAAAGTGCTTGAGTTTGCTGCTGGTTACTTTGTTTCCGCTGCGGTACTGTTCGGCTGGGGCAGCCTCGGATTTTCGACCAAGCGTCAGACGCCAGAGCAGTAGTCAGACGCCAGAGCAGTTTGCCGTTATCAAGTGACGCGGTGAATTTATTTATCGCTACCGTGCGGTCGGTGATGCAATTCCATCATTGTTGTGGTCACGCGATGGCGTCTTCTCGTGCGGCCACGTCGTTGCCCGTTACAGCGGGAACCTATGTGGTTTGAGGTATCTTTGTTTCAATCGTTCGATAGCCTGAGTTCTCTGGTCACTCAACGGGGGCTAATCACGCTTGGTTGTATTTCGAGCTTCGCCGCTCGGTCAGCTTTCACTGGCTGTTCCTGTCGCCGCGTTGTTTCTGCTAGAGCGTTCAGCGAGTGACCTTTGTTTCACTCAATTGCCGAGCTTTGTTTTGTGGGTTTGCAATGGCGATCGGCTCGATCCAATCTGGGAGTGACTGCACCAGGCGATTTGCTTCCGCGCGGTTTTCAAACCAGGCAAACACGCCGGGCCCCCAGCTGCTCTGCCCTACCCCGCGAATGTTCTGCTCACGCAACCACTGAATCAAGGCTGTCACGGCGGGGCCGTTGTATGGTCCACTCTGCACGGATCTGAACAGCTCACCACTGGCTGCGTTGTAACAGCTTATCGCCTCCGCGAAGGGATCAAAGTCGGCGATTGATGCAGCGGGCAAAATTCTCTGTTGGACTTGTGAGCGGAGTTCAGAAACGACTTGCGGGGCGACTTCGGGTAGTCGATGAAACTGTTGGGTTTCGAGTTCACCACTCACACTCCGGTCCGGTACCCGAGGGCGGACGACCACGACAGTCCAAGAGGCTGGCAATTCGACCCGCTGTTGGACGGAGTTAAGCGGAGACGGAGGCACGCTGGTATCGGTCACTCTGGCTTCATTCGTGCTGGCTTCATTCGTGCTGGCTTCGAAAATCAGTCCGCCTTGAAAGTAGCCATGCCAGCCAACGGCCGATCGCTTGCCGCGACCGGCGATTTGTGTGGCGAGTTGTTCTGGTGTTTGCTTGATTGCCAGCAGATGGCAAAACGCTTCTGCTACAGCCATCGAAAGTTGTGTGCCGCTTCCCAGGCCAGCGTGTCGGGGCGGCAGTTGAGGCAGTTCGACGCGCAGGTTGGGCAGCGTTGGCTCCCCGGAAAGTTGTGCGACTCGTTGGGCGATATCGGTGATTCTCGCTGTTTCGATGGTGCCGGCGTCGAAACGCTCGCATCGAGAAACGACGATTTCGGTCGCCGGATCAGCGATCATGACACCAATTCCGCCGAACGGTGCCGAGGTGTCAAGCAGCCCAAAGTGCAAGCGAGAGCCGGTCCGCACGCGAACAGCGTTGGAGTTTGATCCGTTGAGGAGACGATTATTGGCGGCAGAATCGGGCATCGATTGTTCGTCGCAGAAAGTCAAAAGCGGCAGTCTCGGCCGGGCCGCCTGTTTTGTCCACTAGCGGTTGCAGGTGATCAAGCTGGCTCTTGATCTCCGCCTCCTCCACCAAGTGTGTTCGAGTGGCCAGTATCGCTGCTTCAATCACCGCATATTTGCCACGATTGAAACCAAAAAAGGGGCGGACCACTGCACTTCGTTCGATCCTTGCCGTCATTTCTGTTCGTGGTTGTGAATCATTGATCGATTCGATCCGGATGGCGAACCAGCGATGGCAGTCTCGCAGAGTCCACCACTGTGTCGATTCAAGCGGTTCAACCCAGTCATTTACCTGCGACGGTTCGATCGCATCCACGGCAGCTTTGGCGAACAGCTCTGCGTTGTCGGTGACGTGAACCACCGCCAGGCCTGTTGCCCGTAAATTGCGATAGGTTCGGGAGGATTGGAATGGACGCAGGCAGATTGTTTGATCAATGGGGTCAGTCGTCGTCAGATCCCAGTCAATGACGGGGCCCATCGGAGCGATATTAACGCTGCCTTCTGGATCGACGGATGTGACGATTGATTCGAGGATCACGGCGTGACCTCACGCGGTGCCGCAGCACTTTGATCCTCGCGATGTGTCATCGCAAGAAAGTTTTCGATGATCTGTAATCCATCTTCGGTCAGTACTGATTCGGGATGGAATTGGACACCGACCACGGGGCGTGCGCGATGACAAATTCCCATGATGATCCCCTGCTCGCAGCGGGCGGTGATTTTCAGGTCTGCTGGGAGACTTGCTTCATCGATGGCAAGCGAGTGGTAGCGACCGACCCGTAGCGGATGGCGGCAACCTCGAAACAAGCCTTGGCCGTCGTGCTGAATTGTCGTTGCCATTCCGTGGGTTGGGCCGCAGGACGTCACGCTGCCACCGAAGGCGACGCCGATCGCTTGATGTCCCAGGCAAACCCCAAGAATTGGTATCTCGGGCGAGAGATGCCGCACCACATCCACACTGCACCCCGCATCAACGGGGCGTCTCGGCCCAGGCGAAATGACGACTGCACTGGGGGCCATTTTTTCGCAATCAATCACGTCGACATCGTCACTTCGGACCACCAGTGTTTCCGATCCAAGAATACGGAAATACCGGGCCAGGTTGTGCACGAAGGAATCGTAATTGTCCAGCAGCAAGATCACAGAGATCGGGTCAGCTATCGGCGGGGTTTAGCAAACTTGATCTTTTCGATCAGTTTGACGATTTCGTTACCGTCTTTGTAGCCGCTCACTGCGGTGATCGACCGGATCACATATTCGTAGCGAAGGTTGTAATCGGTATCGATCTCAATTTCGGGGCCGTCCTCGCCCTCCATTGGGGAAGTCGACCCGATCAACGAGACCACGTTAGCGCGGAGTTGATCGAAATCGGTTCCGAGGTCGATTTCGTTCAGTGACATTGATGTCAGTCGACCTTCTTGATTCGCCCGTAATCGCAGTTTCAGCGGCAAATCTGTTGGGTCCATTGAAACCGCTTCGCGACCGGCCAACGGCATGCGAACGCTAAAGTCACCCTCCAGTTCAACGATTTTGAAGGTCATTACAAAGAACACGAGCAGCAGAAAGACAATGTCGATCATGCTGGTCATGCTCAGCTCAGCCTTATGACCTTCTTCGCGATTTCGAATTTTCATGAGCGATCCTCCTTCACGCGCAGGGCAAAGTTTTCGAGTTGCTGTTCTTGGCAAACTCGAATCACTTCCTGGACGTCTCCCGAGGCGGTGTCTTTGTGAGCGCGGATGACAACATTCGCGTCTTTGACCGATTTGTTTTCCGCTTTGATCACGGTGATTTCACGCCGTAGTCCGACTCGCAAAGTTTCTGGGGTGAAGTTATCACCACCGAGAATGATTTCGCCATCTTGAGCGACGTGCAGGATGATCGGGAATTCGAGCGGTGCCTCGGGCGGTTTGACCAATTGGCTGCTCGGCAACTTCACGCGATCATTCGACTCGGTCTGCGCGAAGTTGATCAGCACCATGAAAAACGCGATCAGTTGAAAAGTCATATCGATCATCGGCGTCAAATCGCCTTCGGCCAGATCGGGTTTCTTTGCCTTGACTCGCATTTATTTCTTGGCTCCCTGCGGCTGTACGTCTTCGAACCGGCTCATCAGGTTTTCACTGGTCACGCCGACTTCTAGCAGCAGTCGGGTCACACGGTTGCGAATCACGTTGTAAGCAGCGATCGCGGGAATGGCGATTGCCAAGCCGACGAGTGTCGTGAACAACGCCGTCGAGATTCCCTCTGCCAATTCCGCTGGTTTTGGTGTTGCCTGGCTGATCGCGATGACTTGGAACGAATCGATCATTCCGTGTACTGTTCCGAACAAACCGATCATGGGGCTGAGGTTGCCGATCAGAGCCATGTAGCTCAATCGGTGTTCCAATTTCATGCTCTCTTCTTCGCCGACTTCCTGCATGCCTTCGATGGCCTTGTTGTAGCCGCGCGAAAGCTTGGCCAAGCCGGCTGACAATACTTGTCCCAGCACCGACTCATCGGTGCGGGCCATATCGTAAGCCCCCTGGAAATCTTTTTCATTCAGTTTCTCTTCGAATGAATCGACCAATTCCTGAGGGCAAAGAGTGTCGCGTCGAGCGGCGAGCATATTCATGACAAACAGCGAGACAAGAGTCACTGAGAGAGCCAGGAAGATTCCTAGGTAGCCAAATCCCAGCGACTTGATCACCCAAGTCAACAGGTTTGTGTCCTTGGGACCTGTGTCGGCATCATTCCCGCCGCCTTGGTCTCCACCTTCGTTGGCGGCTGCGGGAGCAGGCTCGGCCGCGGGATCAGCACCCGCTTCTTCGAGCTCCGCGGCAATGTCATCGTTGTTCGCGTTTGCCACCGAACTGGTGGCGATTACCGCTGAGAGCGTAAGCAGAAGCATCACCAGCGGTGCGATCCAGCGGAGATTGGATCGAGACAAGCTGGCGAATCGAACAAGTGAACCACAGGCGTTGAACATCAACGAAGCTCTCCGGCAGAGAAGTGAAGTGAGTTTGAGAGGCGTGAATGTCGAGACCACCAGAATACTCTAGCCAGGCGAGGTCGAAAGCATTCACATGGTGTCCCGGTCGAGGAACAAGTCAATAAAATAGCAGGGATCGTAACGATTAGGGGTCAGCATGGCGGTTGGGTGCCAGTTCACCCGCTGAAACAGCAGCATTCGGGGGGGTCAAAACCCCGGGTACCGCTGCTGCAATTCTTGTCTGGCGGCGGCGGCCCGATCGGGGTTTCCGACAAGTGGCCACAATTCAATCAAACGTTTCAGCGCCTCGGCGTGTGCGTCAGGCTGTGCTGAAAACATCAGATGGGTGTGGAGGTACGCCATGATCGCGCCCTCGTTGTCGCCGCCGGCTTCGTAGCTCGCGCCTTGGGCATTGTAGACTCTGGCAGCCATTTCAACGTCGGCTGGGTTGATGTCGCGAATTAGCTCATTGACGAGTTTCAGCCCTTCCTCTGATTTTCCATCGGCAGCGATTGTCATCGCTTTTCCAGCTTTGGCCAGGATTTGTAATCTGGTCATTGCGGTTGTTTGTGCCTTCAGGTTGATCACTTTGTCGAAATCGGTCAGGGCGGCGTTAAGATCGCCTTTTTTCAACTGCACTAGCCCTTGCAAATAAACCGAGAGAACTTTGGAATCGGTCGAAGGGGCCTTCTGGAGCGATTGGTAATACTTCAACGCATTTGTGGTGTCGTTTTGGGCCAACGCCAAGTCGCCCAACAGCTTTGCCGCCTCGTAGAAATGCCATGAGTCTCGATACTTACCGGCGAAGCTGAGGAGTTTTTTCTGAGCTTGATCTTTCGGCTCTTTGCCAGCCAGCGCGAGTTTGGCTTCACACATCGCGATGTAGTACGCGGCGTCTGCTATGGCGATCTCGCGTTTCAAACTGTTGAAATTGACATTCAGCAGTTCGGTGAGTGCTTGTTGATACTGCCCGTCCAAGGCGAATTCACGACCGCGTGTAAGCGGGGCTGGGTCACCTTCATGGAGGATCTTGAGGATGTCTCCAGCCAAAATGTTTTGGGTGTTCCCCGCCCGTTTGACTGTAATTCCCTGGTTGCTGGTTTGCACCACATCTCCGCTGATGCTCTCTCCTGATTTTTCATAAATCCGGTCGAGCGCGTCGGCGTTAGATACCATCGTGATCCCGGCAAGAATCGCTAGCGGAAAGCAAAGCGGTAGCCGTCGGAACATGTCAGCAAGTCGTGTCATGAGGAATTAGTTTGAATGGAGTTAGCGTGGTTGAACGGTCATGCAGGGGCTTCTTCGGGTCACAGCCCTTCCACTTTGAGTCCCAATTTCTTTTGGATGAGTTTCAAAAGCAGATTGAACTTGGCCTTTTGTTCGGGGCCGCCCAATTCCGGATAGAGTGCGTGAACTTTGGTGATGTCGCTCGCTGATTTCTTCATGACTTCATTGCTCTTGATCGCACTTCCCCAGCGAAAGCGACAGAGTGCAACGTGATAGCGTGCGTCAAAGAAGATTGCTCGATACTTGGGATTGCGACTCGTTTGTTGGCTGATCTTGCCCCACCCCCAAATGATGTTTTGTTTGTTGGCGCCTTGTTTCGCGCCGCTGAGTGCGAACTCGTACCACTTTCCGGTGTATTTCGGTGGTACCTCAGCAGCCCAATATTCGTAGCACAGCGCGGCTTGGATTTGAGCGTCCAACATCGATGGCTTTTTACTTAGCAAATCCTTAAACACGTCAACTGCTTTCTTGTACTCACCGATCAATCGATAGGACTTGCCGAGCAGGTAGTCGACCGCTAGCGGCGAATCCGGATCGAGGGACTTCAGCCGGACAAAGGTATCAGCGGCAGTTTGCAACAGTTCTGCTGCTTGCCCTTCGGCCTTGATTTGATTGGCGGCCATCGAGGTTTCGCCCAAATCGATCAGTGTTTGGCCGACCCATCGCAGCGTTGCTGGATTCTGCGTTGTGGCTGCAACTCGATCGAGTAGTAGTCGGAAAGCGGAGATCAGCCGCGCTTTTTTCGCCGGCGATGCGGAGCTGAGCTGTTCGCGGATGTCACGTGCCAATCCGATATAGATATCGGTTAGCCGTTTCTCGCCATTATCCCCTTGGACGCTTTGGCGAAGTTTTTCCATTGTGTTGACTGCTCGCTCCAACAGACCTTTTGGGTCTCCAGCATCGGCGGACATCAGCCCCACGATCACCTGCAATTCGGTCGCATACAAATCGCCGGCGAACCGTTCGTCAGGCGAACCTTGTGCCTCCATCAAAGGAAGGGGGCCATACGATTCTTGGTTAAGTACCGCGGCGGCGGCGTTGACATCCCCTTGCTTGATGTAGGTCTTGGTTAGGACGAGTGCGGCTCGCATTGCTGCTGGGTCGACCAGCTTTCCGTTGATTTGCTCCAGGCCTTGCTTCAAGTCGGCTTGAGCTTGGGACAGGTATTTCGCCGCTTCGGCGTCATTGCCGGCCTGCTTTGCTTGGATGTACTCATTCCACTGAAGTTGGCCCATCAGGCGATAGAAAGATCCCTGTTCGCGACCCTTTGCCATTGCTTCAATCGTCTTGCGGGCCTCGTCCCAGCGGTCGTCGCGAAGGGCTAACCGGATCATGACGCCCTGCGCGGCGGCGGCGTCCGGGTTGTTTGGCCATGTCTGACTAAGGAACTGGCCGAGCGACTCAAGATGGCTGCTTATCTGTGTGTTGTCGGGTTGTTCAGCCATCAACAGCTGCAGCGAATTCAAAGCGAGCAGCCCTCCCCGTAATCCGAGTTCCGTGGCGGGAGCTTTCCGCGCCAAGAACGTGCCGACAACGGCTGATTCTCGATAACGCTTTTCTTGGTACAGCAGGTACGACAAGAAATGGCGGGTTTGGTGGACCAGTTCCATGTCGGCGTTGAGTGTCACCATCGATAGGCCGCGACGCAGCGTTTGAATCGCGATGATTCGTGTTTCGTCTAATTGTGTTTTGATCTCTTTGATCTGATCGACCATTTCGGCCGACTTCTCGGTTTGGTTCTCAAGAACCTGCAGCGACTGTGCCAAGCTTTCGGAGGTAGAAAGGAGTTCGCGTGCGGCTGTTAAAGCGTCTTCCAGGCTGGCGGGATCTTCCACCGTCGGCAGGTCGGCCGTCTGATTGAGATCAATCCCCATGTTGGCCAGCAGACTGTTGGCTGTTTCCGCTTGGTCACCTGGCAGCTTGCTGGCTTGGATCAGCAATTGACGTCCGGACGATTCGGCCCGCTTCTTTTCAGCGGCCTTTAATTTGTCATCGGAGGAGGCTGATTTGGCCAAATAAGCTTTGGCAAGTTCAATTCTTAAGTCCTGAACGCTGGGCAATGCCTTTTCGTTTGGCCTAATGCCCTCCAGCATCGGTTTCCCGCGGGTGATGGAAATTTCGTATTTCGGTGGCGTGTCGGCCATCGATATTCGGATCAGCCCGACCATCGCTTGGTATTTTCCATCGCGAAGTGGATCCGCGTCGGGTTGTTCGAGCATGCGAAGGTAGCTGTCGCGGGCTGGCTCGGTTTGTCCGAGGTCCTCCTGGACTTGGCCGCGATAGAGCATGGCGAGTGCCCCCTGAACATATTTGGGGTATTTCTCGCTGAGGTCCATGAACGAGGCCAACGCGGTCTCGAGAAGTTCTTTGCCGTCTTCGGCAGGTGAGTCGAAGGTTTGGGCCGCATAGAAACGTGATTGGCCAGCACTGCCGAGCGCTTGCAGATATTCGCCCCGGTATTGATCACGCAGAGCGGCTGCCTCGGGATCTTTCGCAGGATCGATTTTGGCACCCTGCATTTCTTGCAGTTTGCCCTTTAATCCTTCGATGATTTGATCGAACGTGCTTGCAGCGGCCAGGTAGGACTGGCGGGCCACGTCGCGTTTGATTTGATCCGGTTGTCCCGTCATCAATTGAGCTGCACGGACCATTTGCAGCTTACCAAGCTGCAGGCGGGCCTCCGATTCACGCGGGTGGCTCTCTGCTTTTAGGAACTCCGACAATTCTTGTTCGGCATTTCGGAAGAGCTCATCCCGTTTCTTGGAGTTTCGCGTCGCGATTGCCGCGTCGATGAAAGTTTGAGCTTTTTCTAGCTGGATCGCATTGGTGATCTTGGCATCGACGCCGGGATATTCATCTAAACGCGAGAGATAGGTGATCGCGGTGTCGAAATATCCGGCGGCCCGCAGTCGCTTTAAAAATTCCTCTGCTGGTTCACCCTGCCCACTTGCGATTGGCGCGGTCACAAGGGTGGTCAGCATTGCCAGCGCAATTGCTGCAATCACTGGGTAACGTCCGCTGAGTTGTGCGTAACATCGGCTCGCCAGTGTTTGTACTCTCGGACCACGAAAACACGTTGGACCAAGAAATGGATTCGTCATAGGACTCATGGAAAAGAGGTAACGACGGAGTGCCGATGAATTAGATTTTCGGTGTGACGACTAGCAAAGATCCGCGGTCGACAAAAAACTTTGCACGCCGCGGACCCTGTAAGCATTAGATTAAAGAGCGTAGGGTCACCAAACAAGCATAACTGATCGCACGAAGGGTTTGATGCGCATCCCCTCCCAATTCAACGAAGATAGTCTTTACCGGCGCGACCGTCGGTCGTCTCAACCCATACAATCATATCGTCGACTGCTGCGAATGGTGTTGGGGCTGGCATTAGTCGTGGTCGTGATGCGGCAGGCTTCCAGGCCCGAGATTTATCGAGTCTTTTTTGGTGGCGGCCCGGAAGAACCGGTTCTCCAGACCGAAAGCGACGGATCGATTTGGCCAAGTGGAGAGGAACGAGCCGTTTTTTCCCCTCCGGTGGTTGTTGAAGCACAAGATCGAAAGATCGCGAATTCTCTCGTCGCCGACCTTGCTCGTAGCGACCAAAATTTGTGGATGGTCGCTTTGACCCGCTGGCAGCAACAAATGGTGGTGCCAGAGTTTCCATCGACGGCGGAATCAATGGTGGAAAAAATCGAATCGATGGAATCGATCGAAATTGAGCAGCGAATCGCTTGGCTGGGCATGTTGCAGGCTCTGTCGGATCGAGCAGCAGTGGGCGATGCGGGGTCGGCAGACGAGTCGGTTCCGAGTGAGTCGGATCAAGCCATGGTTGCTGCGTTTCTGGCGGCCTTGGACGATGCGGCCGATGCTCGGGTGGTCGATGGGAGTGTGTGGAGATCTGGCGATTTTGACTCGTTTTACCGTTATCTAGATCAATCATCGGGATTTTCACCGACTGGTTTGGCGGCGACTGGGGTTCTTCCCCTGCTGCAGCAGCCAGATGTGTTTCGCGGTCAGTTGTTGAGAGTTCAGGGAACCGTTGCCCGAGCTGAAAAAATGGAGGCAGCCGAAAATGTTTTCGGAATCGATTCCTACTGGCAGCTTTGGTTGCGGCCTGCTGATGGTGCTGACCGGCCAATCATGGCGATAGTGCCCGCAGTAGGGGACACGGTCGCGGCAGTCAGCCAAGCCGGCATCGAGCAAGAAGGGCCGCCGGTGATGGTTGCGGGAAGATTCTTAAAGCGGCTGGCCTACACCTCCTCGATGGGAGCCGATTTAGCGCCCGTGGTGGTTGGTCGGCTTGTCGCTTCCCGGCCAAAGCCGGCAGCGGCAGTACCCGCGGAAAATGAATCCTCCTCCGGCGGTAGACTGCTGCTGACAGTATCCGTGGCGTCTCTGCTCGGGCTCGGCTTGGCGGTGATCGGCATCTGGCGGACCACGACCGCGGCCCGCGAATCGCGGCGGTTGAGAACGGCTTATCGCGAAAACCCCGATTTTGCGGATCTCGACTTGCCCGAGTCGAAAGTTTTTTTATCCCGGCCAGAGAACCAGCCTGCTAAAGCAGAGAACCAGCCTGCTAATGCAGAGAATGGGGACGACATCCAATTTCCTCCATCTTCGGACGCTTCATGATCGGTCAGATTCGCATCGTCAGCTTGGTTATCGGCAGCGTGCTGGGGGGATTTATCTGTGCTGCTGAGGTGCGGGCCGATTCGGCCATCGACTTGTTAAGCGGTTTTGACGAATCGCGGATTGAATCTGCTTATCCGCTCGGCGATGAAGCGGCGGTTGGTGAGCTTGCGAAGATGATTTATCGCTTGAAGACGATTCGCGAAGATTCTTTGCGTGACCGACTGGGTGACGATGATGCTGTGCAGCTTGGTGATGCTGTGCAGCTTGCGGGCGAGCTTGTGCGGGCACGCCGAGTTTCTGTGCCCGATGCACTCGTCGAATTTTTAGAATTCACGGATCTGTTTTTGATCGATGTAACAACCGAGGAGGGGACGACACGGCAATTGGTTTGCCCTGCTTTTCCTCGCGATGCGAAGCCGGGCGATGGGATCACGGCATTGGGGGTTGTGGTTGACCTTGCGACCGAGGGTGGCTGGACAGCGATGGCAGCGTCACGAGTTCAGTGGTCGCCCCGAAATACTTCCGAGCAAGGCTGGCAGTTACTAAGCGACGCAGGATTTGACGTGGCATTGCTGGCGGGGGTTCAACAGCGGTCCCGTCAGCCTTTGGTGGCTCAAGACGGTGACGGCTTTTATTCGATGTTAGCGGCAGCTCGGCAGATAGGAAAAAGAGCCGACAATCCGAAAGCTGCATCCTTGGAATCGGTGGAACTGTTGAGTCGCCCAGAAGGTTTGACCGGCAAATGGCTCTCGCTGGTAATGGAAACCGTTCAGATCACGCGGATCGCCATCACCGATCCAGCAAGGCAGGACCAGCTCGGTCAGGATCATTACTTCCAGATCGATGCGGTCGTCGATTTGGGAGAAGTCATCGTCAAGATCGAGCGGCCCGATCCGTCCAGCGGGCCACCCGCCATTTTTGAGAATCGATACCCCGTATCCGTGGTGGCGGCAGAAATTCCCGTTTTTCTGCAAGACAGGATCCGTTTACAGCAAGGTGGAGAGGCTGTGGTTTCGGAGCATCGAAGTCTGATTGCTGTCGATGGGTTCTTCTACCGCCTCTGGAGCTACGAGTCAGAGTTCATGAGTCAGAATGGGGGTGGAGACCAGTTTGGTCCGCTGCTGGTTGCGGCGAAAATAATGGACCGTACCCCGAATGCAGATGATCCAATTGGCGTCCGAGTGATTGGCTGGGTCGCCGCGGTCGGCGTCGTGGCGGGGATTTTATTCTTCTGGGTGTGGAGCCGTCTGGTCGCGGCCCGCGACCGCGATGCACGACGTCTCCGTCGCCAGCGCGAAGCGGATCAGGTTCAGCTACCTGGATAGTTTGGACGTCTTGTTCCAACGAGGATTTTCGCGAGCGACCGTTTCGCCGCCGCTTGCCTACTTGACCATTGCCATGCATCCGGCACGATATCGGGCAGCTCCCACAATCCCGTCCTACCCAACAAGAGAAACAAAGGTCCAACCATGCGCCGAGCGAAAATTACTGTTATCGGAGCCGGAAATGTAGGCGCCACCTGTGCCCATTGGTGCGCGGCAGCGGAATTAGGCGACATCGTCTTGCTCGATATTCCGCGAACTGAGCAGATGCCCGCCGGCAAGGCACTCGATTTACGTCAATCCTCGCCAATCATGGGATTTGATTCCAATCTCGTCGGGACCACTAGTTACGACGATACGGTCGATAGCGATGTAATCGTGGTGACCGCTGGAATACCACGAAAACCAGGAATGAGCCGCGATGATTTGTTGAGTACCAACGCCAAAATCGTGACCAGCGTTGCCGAACAGATCAAGCAAACCAGCCCGAATGCCGTCGTGATTGTTGTCAGCAATCCGCTCGACGCTATGGTTCAGCAGATGTGGAAGGTTACTGGCTTCGACTCGGCACGCGTTTGTGGACAAGCTGGAGTTCTTGATACCGCGCGGTATCGCACGTTTTTGGCGATGGAATTGGGGGTCAGCGTCGAGGACATTAGCGCGCTGTTGATGGGTGGCCATGGCGATACCATGGTGCCGCTGCCAAGTTGCACCAGCGTCGGCGGGATTCCAGTCACACAATTAATCGACTCTGCTCGCTTGGATGAAATCGTTGATCGCGCGCGGAAGGGCGGAGCCGAGATCGTCTCACTGTTGAAAACCGGAAGTGCCTATTACGCTCCCGCCGCCGCCTGTGCCCAGATGGTTGAAGCGGTCGTGAAGGACAAAAAACGTGTGATTCCAGTCGCTGCTTACTGCGATAATGAATATGGCGTTGGGGGCTACTACGTGGGAGTTCCTGTCGTGATGGGCAGTGGTGGCGTGGAAAAAATCATTGAATTGGATTTGACCGAAAAAGAAACCGCTGAATTCGGAAACAGCGTCGATGCGGTCAAGCAACTGGTCGCGACGATGGATGGTTTGCTGTCAGCCTAGACAGTCAGCGCATCTGGTTTATCGGATGGCGTAATCCATCGGCTTACGTCGTCCGGCAGGCTACTTCGTCGATGTCGGCGGGGTGGGCGGCTTTGTCACACATTTCGTTCTTGCACAGCATCGATTTCTTTTGTCACACCGACGAAAGCAGTCAGTGGCAGTCTGTGACTGGTAGGGCGTCGTTGCGTTGGCTGTGCGTTTGGTGACGTGTGGCGATGTAAGTCGGTTGTTGACGCGTCGCTCGTTCTTTTCGGCAGCGTCTTCTTAATCGTCGGCACGGGGAAGAAGGGCTGCGTCGGAGTCCTGAATTGGGCTGCCCTTTTTTGTCCTGCGAGTTTTGCTTCGTGGGCTTGACGGCAGCAGCGGAAAACGCGGTGTCAAGCTGCTCCGAAGAGGACTATTTTGCTGATTCGAGTTTTTGGTTTTTGTAACGCAAATCTAGCATCAGCGTTGACACCGATCCTCACACAACCTTAACTTCTCGGGTTCCGAAATATGGGTGCGTGTTGCGATGATTTCGACACGCACGAGCCGAGAGAGTGGGTTCGCTATCATTCCTTTCTTCCCGAGCACCACACCACCATGAATCGTTTTCATTCGTCGATCTCATGGAATTCCAAGTCGTCCTCGGGACCAGCCGAATCGGAAGCATTCAAGGAAGGGTCAAGCAGTGGTGATTTTCAGTCTCACGACTTGAATTGGTCTTCGCTCGGCACGCAGCGAAGCTTTTTTCTTCCGCTGCATTACACGCCTTCCTATCAGTATCCATTGCTGATTTGGCTGCACAGCGACGGGTACAACGAGACACAGATTGATCACGTGATGCCGCACATCAGCTTGCGGAATTACATTGGTGTCGGGATTCGCGGAACCTTCGCGGTCGACAACGCTGGCCACCGTTTTCAGTGGCGTGATAGCCCAGCATCGCTTGCGACCGCCCATGACGCAGTGGCCGCAGCGATGGAAGAGGCAACCGATCGTTTCAAAATTCATCCAGAACGCGTGGTGATTGCTGGTTATGGGATGGGCGGCACGATGGCGATGCGAATTGCGATGCGGGAGCCCGCAAAGTTTGCGGGAGTGGTCTCGCTTGGCGGACGGTTCCCAAGCAGTTCAATCCGGAATATCTCGCAGTTGCGTGCTCGCCGCTTGCCGATGTTGTGGCAATGGGGGCAGGCGAATCCACTGTTCCAACCCGAACACCTGAAATCAGACTTCCGTTCGTTGATGATGATTGGCGGTCAAGTCGAGGTCCGGCAGTACCCCGGCGAAGATGAGATGGACACCGTCGTGCTTTCCGATTTGGACAGTTGGATCATGCGTCGAATTGTCTCGGGTTCTGCGATCGCTGATTCGGATCGCTGGGCGACCAGTCCAACGACTTATTCAAATAATTGAATCGTCATTGGATTGCTGTTCATTTGCCTTGAGGGCGTCTGCATCGGTTATACTTGGTGTAGAAAAAGGTATCTTCGACGAGTCTCGTGAGAGCTCGGCGATTTGTTTGAAACCGCGGCAGAGTAAACATGGCGACTGACGACGATCTACAAGAAGCCGTCAAGCAGGTCGTTCCGTCAGGAAAAAAAATCTTGGTGGTAGACGACGATGTGGAAATCATCGAATCCGTCCGCTACGCCCTCGAGGGTGCTGGCCATGAGGTGGTCGTTGCAAGAGACGGAAACCAAGGGCTAGCGCTGGCTGAACGCGAAAACCCCGATCTGATCATTTTGGACATGATGATGCCCAAACGCAGCGGGTTTCTGGTGCTGGAGAAACTACGCCGACTGCGTGATGAGCCATTGCCAGTGATCATGATTACCGGAAATGAAGGCAGTCGACACAAGGCTTATGCCGAATTGTTGGGGGTCAGCGATTACATTCGAAAACCGTTTGCGATGGACCGATTGATCGAAGCCGTCAAGCGACTGATCGTTTCGTGAGTGAGTCCGAACGCATCGCCCGGGCAATTTTGTTGTGGGCTGGTATCAGTGGCGCGATCGGCGTCATTCTGGGGTCCTTCGGCGCACACGGCTTGGACGCATTTTTGTCGGATCGCGGATACGATGCCGATTTGGTCATCAAGCGGGTTGGGCAATGGGATGTTGCGGTGCGATATCAGTTGATCCATTCTGTCGCGATGTTGGCCCTCGCTGCGGTCCCCTTCGGTAGCGATGCAAATCGACGCTGGGTCGCACGGTTGATGTTGGCCGGTTTGCTGTTTTTCAGTGGCAGTTTGTACTTGCTCGTGCTAACCAACACGACGATTCTTGGGGCAGTCGCCCCGCTCGGCGGGTTGAGTTGGATTATCGCTTGGCTGTTGTTGACGCGGATGTCAGTCACTTGAAATTCCAGCTTCTTGGGATTCCAGCTTCTTGGGATTCGAGCCTCTTGGTTTGGGCGTTCGGTAGGTTCGGGTTCCTCGGGCGTTTGGTGCGTTTCGTCTGCGGGTAGAAGTGTCGCTCCTTGAACAGGTTCTCCGCATCGCTTACCGTGTCGGCAGTCGGAATTTGTTGTCGCACTCTCACCTATGCTACCGACGATGCCGCAAGTGGCCCCAGGCGAACACGACGAACCACGCGAACACGACAAGCCGGGCGAACACGACGCCCCAAATGAATCGGGTGGAATTGAATTTCCCGAGTCATGGCGTCAGCGTCATTTGCTTGATTTGGAACGTCTCTCGGTCGAAGAGATCACGACGCTGTTGGATGTCGCACAGCGTTTGAAGGAGATGACCGGTGGGTGCCGGCACAAGCTCTCATTGTTGTCGGGAAAAACTTGCGCGAATTTGTTTTTTGAGAATTCGACGCGGACACGGAACAGTTTTTCACTAGCGGCTAAACGCTTGGGGGCTGACACCGTCGAATTCAGTAGCACCGGCAGCAGCGTGGCGAAGGGGGAAACGTTCGTCGACACCGCCAAGACGATCGAGGCGATGGGAGTGGACTGGGTGGTGACGCGGCACAGCACGCCCGGAACGCCGCACTTGTTGGCGCGCGAGCTCGATTGTTGCGTTCTCAACGCCGGTGATGGTCCGCATGGTCACCCTACCCAGGGGCTGTTGGATATGTTGACCATTCGCCAGCATTTGGGAAGTTTCGAAGGGCTTACCGTGGCGTTGGTCGGTGACATCGCGCACAGTCGTACCGCCCGCAGCAATCTCTGGGGACTCAGTAAGCTCGGGGCTCACGTGATCATCTGTGGCCCGCCGACGTTAGTGAGTCAGCGGTGGACTGAGCTTGGATTCGAAGTTGCGCATTCGCTGGACGATATTCTGCCCCGCTGTGATGTGCTGAATTTGTTGCGAATACAGTTCGAGCGGCAAGGGGCGCGGCCATTCCCGAGCGTCCATGAATATGCGGCACTGTATGCGATGGATGGGGCACGCATGCGAAAGGCAAAAGATGACATCTTGATCATGGCGCCTGGCCCGATCAATCGGGGCGTCGAGATCACGCCCGAAGTTGCTGATGGTCCCCATTCGGTCATTTTGGAGCAAGTCAACAATGGAATTGCAGTGCGGATGGCCGCGTTGTATTTGTTGGCGGGCGCCGCAGAACGATTCAAAGAGGCATCGTAGGAGACACATGAACACAACGTCCCCATCGCTGCTTATCGAAAACGGTCGAATCATTGATCCAAGTCAATCCATCGATCGAGTGGGCCGTTTGTTGATCCACGGTGGCCGAGTTGCCGCCATCGATCCTGCCGAGGGTGACTTGCCCTCGGAGTTTCAGCGGATCGATGCAACGGAGCTGATTTTATCGCCCGGTTTGGTTGACCTTGGAGCAGAACTTCGTGAGCCAGGCAACGAAGAAGACGAGACAATTGCGACGGCGGGGGTCGCAGCCCTGTCAGGTGGTTACACCTCTGTACTCTGTTGCGCGAATACACACCCATGCATTGATTCGCATGGCGCAGTGGAGTTTGTTCGACAGAAAGCGGTCAAGGCCCGCGGTGTTCGCGTCCATGTCATCGGTTGTTTAAGTAAGGGACGCGCCGGGGAACAAATGGCTGAGCTTGGCCTGCTTCACGAAGCGGGGGCGGTAGCGTTCAGCGACGCGCCACGGCCGGTTCCGAATGACGCTTTGCTGAAACGGGCGTTGGAATATTGCCGGATGTTTGATAAGCCGATCTTTGATCGCCCCGAAAATCCAGAACTCGCTGGTGCGGGCGTGATGCACGAGGGGCAAGTTTCGTTGGTGTTGGGACTGAAGGGGTTACCAACCGAAGCAGAAGATTTAGCGGTCGCACGCGACGTTCGGCTTGCCGAAGCAACTGAGGGACGCTTGCACGTCGGTCCCGTCAGCACGATGGGATCGGTGGATATGATCCGACGCGTTAAATCTCGGGGAATTCAAGTGACCGCTTCGGTCTGTCCACAAAATCTTTGTTTGTCGGATGATGAACTTCGCAGTTTTGATGCGAAATACAAAGTGCACCCACCGCTTCGAAGTGGCCGCCACGTCGAAACACTTCGTCGAGCGGTCGCTGATGGAACCATTGACGCGATTCAGAGTGGTCACATGCCACGGGCTCGCGAAAAGAAAATGAACGATCTCGATCTTTCGCCTTTTGGTGCCGCCACCTCCGAAACCACCTTGTCAACGGTCATCACCTACATGATCAATGAGGGCGTGCTCGATTGGATCACGGCGATCGAGCGATTGTCGACAACACCTGCAAAGATCGCGGGGATCGACGCGGGGACGCTTCAAGTAGGCGATGCCGCGGACATTGCGATCATTGATCCGCGGCCGATCTGGACGGTTGACTCAAATGCCTTTCACTCACGTTGCAGCAGTAGCCCGCTAGACGGACACTCGTTGAACGGAAAAGTGGTCAAGACCTTGGTCGGTGGAGAGGTTCGGTTCGAAGCCTGAGTTCGCTATTTCGAGGTGGCAGACGCAACCTCTTCGGCGGTGTCTCCTTGGATCAAGTTGACAGTCTGGTCGATGCCATCCACTTGAAATGTTTCCTGTTGGCCACCGGGCCAAGTGACCGTCAGTTCACCAACCGTCGCTGCTTGCCCCAGTCCAAACGTGATCGTTCTTTCGCTCTGGCTTAAATAGCCCCGAGTTGGCATCACGGTTTGCTGTAGGATCCGATCGCCAACTTGTAACTGCACTTTCGCGCCGATTGCATCTCGATTG
The DNA here is from genome assembly GCA_029245125.1 of Rubripirellula sp. Classification (GTDB taxonomy): domain Bacteria; phylum Planctomycetota; class Planctomycetia; order Pirellulales; family Pirellulaceae; genus Rubripirellula. The sequence continues at coordinate 8,830 of JAQWPZ010000035.1, read as the reverse complement.
GACTTGGTGCCTTGCAGATTGACTCGTAACCAATGGTTGCCGATTTGTTGGTCGTTTCGGAACAACACAGTCGAACCATTACTGACTGAAATCACAATGTCTTGATCTCCGTCTTCATCGAAATCTCCGTATGCCGTCCCGCGGCCGACGATCGGCTGGTGGAAACTATCGCCCGTTTCTTTGGCGGTGGCGAGTACCAGTTCGTTCTTTGCCTCGCGACCAGCGTTCCAGAAAAGTTGTGGCGGTTGTTCGTAGCGTTGCGTCCTCTGCGTTTTGGAGATCTCCTCTTCCAAGTGCCCGTTGGCACCTAGTACATCGAATCGACCGTCCAGATCGACGTCGAAGAAAAACAGACCGAAGGTTAATCCGAGGCGTGTCGGCGGTCCGAAGCCGGTAAACATGGCCGCATCGACAAACTGCTTCCGACCAGGGCGTGCCATGTAGAGCGCACTTTCTTCATTAGCAAAGTTGCCGATGCCAATCGCCAAAGTACCGTCGTCACGAAATCGTGCGGTATCGATACCCATCGCGCCGCGGGCATTTCCACTGGAGCGATCAAAAGCGATTCCGGAAAGCCGGCCCATCTCCGTGAACGTTCCATCTTGGTTGTTTTGGAACAGGAAATTTCGCACTGTGTCATTGGCCACAACAATGTCGATCCAGCCATCGTTGTTGATATCGACAGGAGCCAATCCCATCGCTTTCCCGAGCGGTACATTCGTGTCGTCGTTGCGTACTTGGACACCTGCCTGTTCGGAGACGTCGGTGAACGTTCCATCGCCCTCGTTGTGATAGAGGTAGGAGAATGACCCCGAGAATGCTCGTGGGGGGCCATACGCGCGAGATTCACCGTCGAGTGTGAAGTCTTGGCTTAGGTCCGCGTCTTTACTCCAGTCGACATAGTTGCAAACGAACAGGTCGAGTCGTCCGTCGTTGTCGTAATCAAAGAAACCGCAGCTTGTTCCCCAGGTCTCTTCGGATCCGCCCAAGCCAGAGGCAGTTGTCACATCGACGAAGATGCCGGAGTCATTACGCAGTAAGCAGTTTTTTCCGACGGCGGAAATGAAGATGTCTTGATCACCGTCGTTGTCGTAATCGCCGATAGCCGATCCCATTCCATAGAGCGAAAAATTGATTCCCGCTGCTTCCGAGACATCCTCAAATTGAAACTGTCCATTGCCCGCGTATAAGCGGCAGGATGTGGGCTGTTGGTCGCTTTTATCCCACGGCCAGCGGGTCGAATTGACAAGGAGGAGATCGAGATGATCATCATTGTTGTAGTCGAGCACCGCGATACCGCTGCCCATCGTTTCGGGAAGCAGCTTTTCCCCGTAGCGTCCCGTCTCGTGCACAAAGTCGATGCCCGCTTCCGCTGTCACATTCACGAGCGGCAGGGACGGAATCGGTTGCTCGTTGGCAATTCGCTCGGTCGGCAAACTCACCTCGACTTCGGTCGACTCAGCTTCCTGCTTTTCGAGATTCAAGTAAACCAAAATCCCAATCACCGGTAGTGCCAAGAGTGTGAACACGATGAGCGAGCCACGTAATGCCTGGCCGATGACAGCATCATTTTCGACATCTTGGTCACCAGATTCCGGCTCGCTCGGACCGGTTTTCATTTCATCACTATTCAATTCATCACTACCTGGATTGCGACTCAATGCGTTGCAGATCGTAGATCACCAGTGCTTCCGCAGCATGATTGGCGGCTGGGTAACGCCGCCGGGCGGCGGGGATCGCTACTTCGGCTGCATTGTCGTCTGGTTTGTATCGCATGTGAAGCATCCGATGGTGGCTCTCTTGATCTTCGTCCTCGAGTAATGCGTAAATTTCCGCCAAGTTTGCGTGAGCGGTGACATTTTCGGAATCGGTCTCAAGCACCTCCAGAAACTGTTCGCGAGCGTCCTGCAGGATGGTTCGGAAACCTTCGTCGTTGCCTCGGACTTCGGCTCTTTGAGCTAAATCAATCAACGTTAGTCCGAGCTGGTTGCGGACTTGATAATCTTTTGAAAAGTCAAAGCTTCGTTCGGGGACTTTTGTTTGCAGGACACCACGTAGCGATTCGGCTGCCTGTTCGAGGTTGCCCTGTTGTCGGTTCACCATGCCGCTCAACCATCCGAGAGTCCAGCTAGGTGGCGGAGGATTCATCTGTTCGGCCCGCCGGAGTGATTCTGTCGCTCCATCCAAGTCACCTTCAGCGAACTGAACTCGGGCCAGATTCAAAGGGCCGTCATATCGGCCCTGGCTTTCCACCATTCGGAAAGCTTCGGCCGCTTGCTTCAGCTCAGCTTTGCCCTTGAGTAACAGTCCGATGCCGTAATCGTTCCATCGCTGCCACAAAGGATGGTTGTCCGAATCGGCCACTTCAGGCCTTGTTGACTCGTCGTCGTTGTTCTCCCCTCGCTCACTCTGTTCTGGGGTTACTCGCATCACCATTCGATCAGATGCGATTTCGATGATCGGCAAATCGTTAGGATCTCCCGGTTGCCCAAGATCTAACGGATCTTTCTCTGGATCACGATCTCGTCGGACAAAGTCCAGGTACTCGGTGTCGAACTTGCGATACAACAGCCGGGCGGTGACGACGATGTCTTCCGTTGAGTCCTCCGGCACTTGCAGGCGATAGTGAACGGATTGCCCCGCACCCGGCGGTATTTGGTGGCTGTAAAGTGGCGTAAAGATATCGTGTGCATTCCGCCGGTTGATGCGATTGCCTTCGCGATCGAGCAAGAACGTGTTGACATAGTGTGACCACGGATCGACAGCCTCTCTCGCGTCGCGGTGGCCGCTGTGTCCGATGACACGCTCGCCCTGCGTTGCCGTCAGTTCAATCCAAATTTCATTCGAATCAGTTGTTCCTTGCGTGAAGTGATGTCCGAGCGTCATCGTTCGCAGTACGGTTTCAACCAAGTAGGCGGCTCCCGCTTTGACTTCGACTTGATCACCCAGCGGCGCGATTAATTCGCCATCGATTGCAGCGTCTTTTCGGAGACCGAAGAGGTCGACACGCAGCGTTCCCTTCAAATACTCGCGATGTCGCTCAATGCCTTCCTCGTCACCGGTCCAGTAGGAGAGTGCAGAGTTGGCGCTCGGAAAGGAATGGTTGTGTACACCAAGCTCTCCAATGTCTTCCATGTATTTGGCACCGAATTCGTTGCTGGCCATCGCCGGCATGTGACATGAGTTGCAATCGGTCTCCGCCTTCGGTGGGTAGTAAAAGCTTCGTGCTCCATGACCGGAGACGCCGCTCAATAGGTAGCTGTCGTAGTGGTTTTGACCACGTAGCCATTCTTTGTAATTCGTCACCTCACCCGGCAGTGAAACCTTATGACATGTTCCGCAGAATTCAGCTGTCTTGTGAAATGGCTTCAGCATTTCGTGTTTATGGAATGCTGGTTTCGCTTTGACCATTAATCCATTGAGCTCTTGCAGCAGTCGGTTCTCACTGTAGGCGAACGGATAATGTTTTGGCTCGTCGATGGTGTAATCCGCGTTGCCAACGTGGCTGTCGACGGATTGGATCGCATGACAAACCGCGCAGCTGATTCCCGCGTGCGCCGTTGGGTCAAACACGTCGTCGTAATTTGGATCGTCAAACTTGCCCGAGAAGAAGGGCACCGGATCATGGCATCCGGCACACCACCGCGACGATTGCAAAGTGCCCGATCGTTCGGTGGCGACTTTTCTCGTCTCGCGGACCGAGGCGCGGTAGGCCGGATTGTTAAAACTGCTCAGCTTGTGGGCGCTGTGCAGAGCTGAATTGTAGATGTCCTCATGGCACTTCAAGCAATAATCATCATTCATCAGTGTTTCAGCGGCGATGAATTTTCCTGTCGCCGTTGTCGCCAGCGAGGGCTCGAAATACTGTGATCCTTGCTCTGGGGCCTTGTCCTCACTGATCCGCGGGTCAGAGGCTTGAAAGGAAACCATCGCTGCAACAAACAGTCCGATCGCGAGCGCGACGCGGCGACCAATCTGCCACTTGATCCGCGGCCCCACCAGTCGGTGCAGCCAGTACAGCCAGATGACTGCCAAGGGGGTCAGCAGATGAGCCCAGTAGACGATATTACGAGTGCCTGGATTCACGATCGCAAACGAGCCGACTCGCATCAGCAGTAATCCGCTCGCCAGGATTAACAGGGACGCAGCAAATAATGCGTACCCGATCTTGACCGCTCGGCGGTTGCGGCGATTTCGTGCTCGCCACATGTGCAATCCGCCGAAACCGATTACCGGCAATATCAGCAGCAGGCCCAATCCGAGATGGATCAGGAACATTAGCTGGTAGAAGTGAGTCTCGAGGATGCGTCCGGTAAAGTACTGGATCCACGTGACGGAGGTGAGGTACAAACCATTCGCCACCAAGACCCCAAACAGCGTCAATACGGCGTATAACACCAGTCGCAGTCGTGGTGAGACGACGCGGACAGGTGGCTTCTTTTTAGTAGTCGGGGAAGCCGGTTTTGGTGTACCGGTGGAATCATCCATTGACGAATGGCCGCGCACGGGAAAAGAGACTCGTATCTTTTAAGACGGTTCTAGTCGTCAAATGGTTTGCTGAGTGGGCCTGATTGTCGCACTCAATAGCGAAAACACTCGTTTTTGGGCGGTTAAGAGCGTTCGTTCGTCTCCATTCCACGACACACGATTAGTTGGGAATTACATGTTTTAATCGGCCTTGCTCGGGACTCTACGCCCTTTCGCTGCGTGTAGAACCGTGATTCGTTCTCCCATTTCACACCGCTTCCGATACTTTTTCAGCGTTGCTGCGGCGTTTCCCCAATTCGAAGTCGCGGTACCCCGTTCGATCTGGGAATCGAATCGAGGGGATCGGGGGTGCCGATATGGCTCGGCTGAATGGGTTTACTACCGCTGCCGGAAGTTCGTTTAACGATGCCAGAAGTCCCGAAAGGATTGGTTTCGTTGGAGGTGATGCTCGTTTCGTTCTCGTCTCTGCGCCGCGAGTTCTTTACCCCCAGTGACGGGTGGGTACTCAGTCATTTCGCGGTAAGGGAGTGGCATGGTTGATTGCCCAGCCAACGTGTTCAAATCGGCATCCTTATCCCAGCCGACACTGTGCAGCACGAAGTCACGCACCCAACCTTCGGGTAGCTTTGTTTTCGGGAGCGCGAATTCCAGCCGGATCTCATCACCACCACTGATCACCACCATCTCATCATCCCACTCTCGAACAAGATCAGTGCAATCACCAAACTGGCTTAGTTTGCCTCGTAACGGGGGCCAACGTGGCGTGGTGGTCGCTTGTTGGTAGTCGTACCATTCCGGGTGCGTCGGATCGGTGCGGAGTCGCTGCGAGTAGCCGTGTGAAGTCACTTCAGCAGCCAGCAACGGAACACTTTCTGTGTGAAATCTTGCTGCCTCTGATTGGATAGCGAGTTTCGCGGAGTCCCAATAAATTTGGGCCGAAGTGTGAACGCGCAGTCGTGGGTCTTCTTTGATCAATACGTCGGTGACATCGACGACGATTGTCTTTGTTTTACCACCGGGGAATCCCATGTAGGGGATTGCCTTTTTCCATCCGTTTGCCTCCTTGCTGTCGGGTACCCAAACGGAGGGGAATTCAATCGGTCCGAGTGACGGGTTCTGGTCGATCTGAATGTTCAGTGATGTATCGGTTGGCAAGATCCAGCCGGTTAGAACCAGATAAGTTTTTGCATCCTTACGATCTTCTTCTTGAACGGTGGTGGAGAAATCAAGATCGATCCAATGTGGTGGGCACAATCCTTGTCGAAACCGGCGTTTGAAACCTTTGACATAATCAGAGTCGTTGCTGGCGAGTTTCTTACTGACATCATCGCCGACCGTATTGACGGCGTAGTCGGCGTTGTGCAGGTCTTGGTTCGCAAAGGCAAAGATGGTGGGTTCAGCGATTTGTGGCGGCCCCACTTTTTCGTTCGTGCAAACCTCCGTTCCGATCGGGTGGTCCACGATGCTCAATGCAACTTTATCAAAGTATGCGACCTCCCAAAGTTCTTCAGTGATACGGAACTCGTAGCGGTCGCCGCGTGGCTGGATATCTGAACCATCGATCTTGAGGTATTCCCAAGGTCGGTCTTTTGCAACGACGCCGCGAGCGACTTGCAACCCGAGTGGGGCGGCCCAAAGGCAATCGGTCTTGAAGACAAATTTTTCACCATCCCAGGCATACAAGTAGGGGCAGGAGCCTTTGAGAGTTTGTTCCTCTTCGACCAATGAATCAACATCAGGATCACGGATAGTTTGTGACAGCCCGTTGGGCAAGATGGCTCGCAACGTTCCTGAATCGGTGAAGCCATCAATGCCGAAGTGCGTCGACGGCGTGGTCACGATTTGCGCCCGATAATGAGGGCCAAATCGAAGTTCCAGTACGCTGCCAAGTGCATAGTGATTCACTCGACCACTGGCGTTGTCATCGATTCCGCGAAAGCGAACATCGAGGTAATGTCCGGCATCGGTTTGGTTTGTATACAGATGGATTTCGCCATCATCGATCGCAGCAACATCAATCCGACCATCACGATTCAGATCGACAGCAACTGGAGATCGGGCCGATCCGAATTCTGGCATGGGAATCCAGTCTTCGGGACCAAATCCCCACGGTCCTAGCGAGCAGATTTGACTTGATCCGGCGAGTGAAATGAAGTTCTGCCAGGTATCATTGTTCAAGTCAGCGATGATCGCATTGGTGGCGGCTTGGTTGGTGGATTCTGTCCGCTCAACGGTCCAGGCTGCAGCGTCAGCTGTCTGAGAGAAGACGACATGACTGCCGTTTGGTCCCGTGATGATGAGGTCCCAGGACACGTTGCCGTCAATATCTTGAACGGACACTGAGTTGGTTCCCTCGAGTGTCCCAATTTCTGGCAGGAATCGACCGCGGAACTGCAGATGCAGTAAGTTTTCGATCAGGGCGACCTTTCCACTCGCGTGTAGCGACACAATGTCGAGATCGAGGTCGCGATCCAAGTCAGCAATCGCCATCGATACCACTTGGTCATCACGTGAAAAATCGTCGGTCCCCGGAAGCACTTCGAAGAAGGTTCGATTGCCACGATTGGCGAACATCCGCACTCCATCGGATTCCGTTGCGAACACGAGGTCAATGTCACCATCGGCCTCCAAATCGCCCGCGATCGCGGTGATGACTCCTTTGACGTCTTCCAAGCCGGTGGGCGTTTCGACAACCTGCAGCACTTCTTCGTCACTATCCACTCGACCGTCGACGCGGACCACACTGACGCCATCCTTCCCGTAGGCAATCACATTTTGGATCGTCTCGTGACGTGAGGTCGCTCCGTAGTCGGGTTTATCTGATTCGCTCTCGTTGCGAAGACGGATTCTTAGACGACCGGGATCACTGCTGTCGACCACGAACAAATCGGCGGCGATCAGTCCCATTGCAGCGTGTGCCAGCTTTACTTCGCCCTTTTTCCCCCAAGTCTGCTGATCTTCCTGTTGTTGGTTTTCCCAGAGGGTGAGGGTTTGCGCATCGTTGACGCTGACCAGATCGATATCGAGATCCATATCAAAATCGATCGGTTGGATGGCAACAGCGGCATTCGATCCGTCAATGCTTGATTCCTCGAATGCCAGTGGGGCTTGCCCAACCTCCAGCGGAGAGTTTGCGGCGGCTTCGGCTGACAACCGACGCAACGTTTCAAAACTCAATCGATCAAGTGGATGCGGTGATGCTCGTCGGCGATCCGTCTTTACGATTTCCGTACTGTTGAGCACGTTGAACCACAGCAGCATCCTTGTTTCTGCTTCGAGCCAATTGTTTCCTTCAATGGCGGTCAGGATTTGTTGGACCAATTCGTCGGGGGTGACTCCGATCGGCTTGGTTTCTCGGCGGATGGATGGTTCGATAGCCGCAGCCAGGCTCTGAGCTCGGCGAATGAACTCGATGGCTTGTTGATCTTCTCGATCGATATTCAGTCGCGCCGCACGAAGCGCGAAAAATAGGTTGTCGGGATGCTGATTTGACAGAGCACTGATCGTTTTTGCCGCATCGTTCAGCAAATCGGCCGGCAAGCCATCGATCGGATCTTCCATCTGCTGCACCACTCCAATCAATGTCCCGCCAAGCATGATGGAGCGAGCGTCCTTGCCAATCTCACCATTGATCGCTGCGGACAATCGGGTGTAGACATCCTGTCGCTGTGACTTGGTCAAAAAGCCGAGCATCAAAGATGCCTCATGCAAATCAATTCTGGCTTGCAGCCAGAGTGGCGTCACATCGTCTGTCGTCACAGTCGCGTAATCTTCGATTGATTCGCGTGCTGCCGGGATTGCCACCGCCAATTGACGGCGAGCCGCTTTTTTCTCTTCATCGCCTAACGCGGCATTCGTCGCTTGGGCGGACAATTGATCGACTCTCAAAACGCGGTTGATGGCGTGATTTAGAGCGATCGATTCGTCCTGGGGCAATTGCTCACGGAGGGAAGCCCAGGACTTCTCAGCTTCGTCCGTCTCAAGGTTCTCGGTCGCTGCCAGGGCGGTGCGAGTTAGCGATAACAGTGGACTTGCGGTGCCGTCCTTGCCGCCGCCGGCGTTTCCACCACCGCCACCACCGTTGGGGCGATTACCGCGTTGCCATACCAAGAAAACGACCACGATCGCCGCTGCGGCAACAATGATCCCCAGCCAGATAGACAATCGGCCAACTCTGCTGGATCGATGATTGCGCATGAATGCTCCCCGAGTCGAAAAAATTCGGTATCCTTGTGGCCATGAACGTAACAAAAATCCTCACTTCGTCCGATCAGGTCCGAGTGGCCCGCGTCGAAAAAAATAGTTTGTTTCCGCTCCAGCTGGGAGATTATTCATCTCTTTC
>JAQWPZ010000029.1 GCA_029245125.1 Rubripirellula sp. | reverse complement strand
AGACATCGACGTGCAGATAAGCCATCAACGCATCCTTGGGTTGTTTCGCGACTCGATGACAATCTCCCAGAACGTTGTAAGCACGACCGAACAATTCGGTGTCACTTGATTCGTGGTCCTGAATGATTTTTTGAATCGCTTGAACACATTGCGCTGGATCACCAGCCTCGGCCGCACATCTGGCCAAACCGATCGCGGCGAAAACTTTCAATCGCTTTGCTTCAACGGTACGCGACGACTCTCCAATCACGGTATCGTACTTCGCTTTCGCTTCCGCAATCTTCCCTTGATCGACCAACGCCCGAGCCTCTAAGAGCGAAGCCCGCATTTTGTACTCTGGCCAAGGAGCCTTGTTGGCGATCGAACCATAGTAACGCACCGCTGACGCGTATTCACCTTGCGCCACGGCCAGATCCCCCAGCACTTCGGCCGCTTCAAAGAAATGGTAGCTGGTGGGCGCGCTGCGTACAAAATCGAGCATCGCCTTGGACGCCAGTGCCTTGTCGCCTCCTGACGTCAATGCGACACGCGCATCCACCAGTGCCCGATAAAAACTCAGATCGCTACGGATATTCACCGATGCTTCGTTGATATCGGTCACACGCTGTAGATCTTGCTGGGCTCGTGAATACTTGCCTCCCACAGCGCGTGACCGAGCCTCCCGTAATTCCGTCGGCTCGTCAGCAAAACTGACCAAACGGATCTCCGCAACGGAAACCTTCTTGCTTTGTTCACCAACCTGCATCGTGACTTCGGTGGGTGACATGGCCGACACCGTACCTACCACGACCCCACCACGGCGCAAGAAGATCTGGTCATCCTCCGCAATTGCAACGGAGGTACTGAACAACAAAACACAGGCTGCAGCCAACCAACGGCTATCGCAATGATTCAATCTGCTTCTCCAGCGATGAGTACAACGGCGACCACTTGGTTTGGGCCAAACCGGGATAAAGTTGTTGTGTCGTTCGAAGTGTTTTCCTGGCTTCCGCGAGCAATCTTCCACGGTTCGCTCCCTGCAACGTTTTTGCTCTCTCAGCGTCACACCGCGCCAATTCATAGCGAGCCTCGTAGAACGTCTCACGGAAAGCTGTGTGGGACATTGTGGCCGCAGCAATCTTTCCCCATCCCCAAATGATCTGATTTGGTTTTTCACCCACACCGGCAACGGCACGCTTGTATTGACTGCTATCGAACTGGCCCCACCGCGTCAGTAGCCTCGCCGCCTCGACCTGCAGGTTTACTGCATTCGGTTTGGCTTGTAACAGCTGCCGATAATCCTCCAAGGCACCCGCAAAATCATGCTGCAAAGTTTTCACACCCGCTAACCTTGCCTGGATTTGCGTGGCAACGACCGGATCCGCCGACGTGACCGTCAGCAAATGATCTAACGCAACAGCAGCTTGCTCGTAATAACGTCGTGCGACCGGTTGTAGTGAGACGGGATTATCATCAAACCCAGCTCCCAGGCTGACGTAAGTTTCGGCAACCCATAAGAGGACACCGGTATCGGTCGCACCTGCAGCGAGTTCGGTCAGAAAGGCCTCGAACACTTTGGATAGCTGCTGCTTGCCTTCAGCATCAGCGGCCTTCATCTGGGTTTCGATGCTGCGTGCTAACTGCACGTAAATCGCCACCATCTGCTGCTTTGCTTGCGAATCTGTTCCGACATTCGCCTGCAACCCGGTCATCGCTGCCTTGGCTTTCGCGACCATTTCTGCGTTTTGAGCGATCGACGCCACGTAGGATCGGAGCGCAATCTGAAGCGTCTGACGAATCAGCCGCGGGTCGCCTATCGCTGCGTGTTTTTCATTGATCAACGTGACCGGGCCGAGCGTTGGGTGCTCCAAAACTTGAACCGCTCGAACCGGTTGTGAATCTTCCAGCAGGGCCTCGGCGGTTAGCAGCATGGCTGTCACGTTGAATGCATTTACCGCCGGACTCTCTGGCAATCCGTCAAAACCACCGACCAAAAAGCGGCGACTGTCAGACGACAGGCGTTGCTGATTTTCAACAACCTCGGAACTTGGTTCCTCAGCAGACGCCTGCAAGCCGATGCGACGCCGAACGTACTGGCCTCGCAACGCGTACCCAGTGATTAGATCGGCTTGCCAACGCGCGGGGGATGTTGGCGGAATCAATTCGGTCAGTTGCTGCGCCCACTCAACGCGTTCAGAATTAGCCATGACGGGGACGGCGACCGCAAGCACTTCCACCGCATCGGGTGAATTCGGCCAAGTTTTGGCAAGGTAGATGGTCGCCTCATAGATCCGTCGCAACTCGAAACTGCGATCCGTGGTCACCGCAGCTTCGGCGAACATCGCGTTGTAGCTCGCCAAGGCAATTTTCGCACACTGCAGTGCCCCGTCACTCTCGGGATGCTGCCGAGCCATGAATTCGCCCACCACTGCCGCCCTCATCGGATCACCTTGAAGCGAATAGAGGTAGCACAAAAAGTACCTCGCCAAATTCAATTCGGAGGGTGGTGTTGATTCATCGGCCAACACCATCGCTAAGCGATATGATTCCAAGGCAGACTCTTTGGACGCCGCCAAATTCTGCTGAGCGGACGCAAGTTGCTCTTCTTTCTCAGTTGCATCGCCGACGGCCTGTAATTGTTGTTGCAACACCAAGACTTGCTTGGCGAGAGGTCCAATTTGATTCAGGGCTTCGCGTCCTACTTGGGCTGCCTCGGCAAATGAAGTCGGCTCTCGCGGTCCACTCTCAAGCCTTTGACTGCCCAATTCTTCAGCCAATTTGAGCGCGGCTTCCTGCAAAGCCCCTTCTTCGCCGGCGACAAACTCCGCGTGATCACGGGCCGCCACCAATGACTGCGTGATCGCAGCTTGGTTCATGCCGCGACTCGCAAAATCCTGGGCTTGCATTTGCAGCCCGCGAGCTAGCCCAAGGCGAATCGCCAACATGTCGGCGTCTCGTTGAAAGCTGCGTGGAACAGTTTCAATCCATCGAGTGGCTTGCTTAATCGCGACCAAATACTTTCGCTCACTCGGAGCCAACCAGCTATTCATCGCCAATCGCAGCGTTTCGGTCTTCAAACGCCGCATCTCCTCGGGCTCGTCAGGCTGGTCGAGCAAATCACCGTAATAGGCAAGAGCATCCTTGGTTTTGCCCATCTGTGCGTTGCACCGGCCCTGGTACATCCTGGCATACAAACCGGCCAAGCGACTGCGGTACTTCTTGTAAATCGAATCATATTGTTCAGCGGCTGCTGCAAGCTGCTCTGACCGCTGGGGTGAACCGCTGTCGAATGTTCCGGCCAACTCCTCTCGAATCGCGGCGGCCAACAACTCAGTCTGCAGATTGTCAGCCCGCAATTGAGTTCGCTGTTTGGCAAGACCAGCCTGAGCACGATCCGTGGTATCAAGAACTTTGGGAATCTGCTCGAGCTCTGCGGTGACGAGCGTTTCGAGCTTTGCCAATTCGTCGATTCCGCGCTGGAATTGATCACGGGCCTGGGGGACCAAGATCGCTGAATCACCAATTTTGGATTGCTCCAGCTTAATTCGGGCCCGCTCTACAATCGTATTGGCCAGCTCACTGCGGGCGGCAAACAGTTTGGGATGATCTGATTTTGAATCGACAAATTGCTGCAGTTGCTGTTCACCCTGGCCGAGTAACTCGAGTCGCCGCTCGATATCACGTTGGGTTCGGGAGTACGCGATCAACGTGATCGCCCGCTCCAGTGGTATCAGCTCACGCTGCTCAGTCGATGCCAACGGGCTCTCTTCCATACCAGCCAGGTAGTCGAGTGCTGTTTCGTAATAGCCTCGCTGCACCAAGCCCTGCAGAAACGGAAGGAACGGTTCTTCGCCACGAAGTGAAGGGCAAGCGGAAATGAACATCCAAGCCAAACACACCCCGAATGGCACGAACCAACGTGGCAACAGACGATGCAGAATACCAACGCTCAAAACACTCTCCTCCTATGAACAACGCCCAGCACAAACGATCGGTTCGCTTCTGCTGCCAACTGCGTCAAGCTCGCCCGCGTTACCAGCGCGATAGCAGCCAGCATCATGCGAATCAACTTGCTGTGTCATCACTTTAAACAGTCCAGTGTGCCTGTCGCAGGACAGCCTTGGGGGAATCCTTCATCCGCTCGTACCAAATGGTGAGCAACGAGCCATCACCCAGCTGCACAGTGCTGGGGTAGCCCAGATCGCCCCCCACCGCATCCTCTGAAATCGTAATTGGATCCGACCACGTCTTGCCGTTATCCTCACTCAATCTGGCCTGATTCCCAAAGGGGCGGCGTCGATAACCGTAGCTCATCATCAGCCGATCATCTTGTAAGCGAGTTAAAAACGAGGGCAACCCCCAAACGCCGATGGAATGCGGAACGGTCCAACTCGCACCACCATCATGCGATTCACACTGCAGCGTTTCACGATCACTGTTGGGGTTTTGGTTTCGGATATGCGTCACCAGCGTACCGTCACTCGCTTCGACGGCATGAAGTTCATGGTACTGCTTGCTGTCATCCCCTTCACGTATCGGAATCTCTGCCAGCGGTTGCCAACTTTGGCCATCGTCCGATGACTGACAAACCTGGACTTTGCGTTCCTTTGCCCAGAGGCTGGCTCCCGCATAAATCAAGCGTCCATCGGAAAGTTGGATCGGCCCATGGGGACTGTTCACCACGCTGGCGTACCGATTTGACCAAGTCACTCCTCCATCGGTCGACCGAATCATCCAACACCCCAATTCCGATTGCCGCTGCTCGGGCGTGAGACGCTGATGCGCCGCCAGCCAACGGTTCATTCTTTCCTCGGGCCACGCACCAGGATCGCCAGGCTTGATTTTCCTGGCAGCAGCAAAGTGGTAACTCTCGTACGCAAGTGAGGTGAAAGTGGTGACCAATAACGAGCCGTTTGCGGTTTCAACGACACCAGCATCTCGATCATCAATGCCGGAATCAATCAAGGTCCGCGGCCAAGTCCAAGTCGCCCCATCATCGTGAGACCGCATCATATCGACCCGACCGAACGGGCAAACATGTTGCTCGCGGCCACCTGACCAAACCACCACCAGTTCTCCGCTTCGGCGGCGGGTCAACGTGGGCCAACCACAATACAAATGGGGCGTTGGGCTGATCACACGAAGATCATGAACCGTCGCTGTCGGCGAAGCACCGGCAACGCGACATTGCACAGCGAGCGTCAACGCGGAAGCAGTCGTCCAGCCCAGAAACTGCCGACGACATTGACCAGATTTTGTTGCTAACGATTTGGAAGATTCAGTTTTTGGCATGATTCAGTCTCTGTGTTGTTCTATCCATCGGCATCCACGTCTTTGGGCCCACCGCAGATTGTACCCGATGTAAGATGGTGGCTTCAGTCGCTCGCCCCACCAACTGACATCCATTCTCCATGAAATACCTCTCGATCCTAACTTCGGTCTGCTGGTGCTTTGTCGTTCCTTCCTTCCTGCGGGCAGCAGAAACCTACGATGTCGTCATCTACGGCGGCACAAGTGGAGCGATTGCTGCGGCAGCTCAGGTAAAACGCATGGGGAAAACAGCAATCGTTGTTTGCCCCGAAAAACACTTGGGTGGTTTGACCGCGGGCGGCCTCGGCTGGACAGATTCGGGAAACAAAGATGCTGTCGGAGGCATCAGTCGTGAGTTCTACCACCGTGTTTGGGATCACTACCAAAACAGCAACGCTTGGAAATGGCAGAAGTCATCCACTTTTGGCAATCGCAACCAAGGCCCACCAGGTCTCCAAGGGGATGGTGCAACGATGTGGGTGTTCGAACCCCATGTTGCCGAAACTATCTTTGAATCTCTCGTTACTGAATATCAAATCCCCGTCCACCGCGACCGCTGGCTCGATCGTGACCCCAACACCGGCGTGACCAAACAGAAAGAGCGGATCACTGCGATCAAGATGACGGACGGAACAACGTACGTGGGTAAGATGTTCATCGACGCCACTTACGAAGGTGACCTCCTGGCAACCGCCGGTGTCGATTACCACGTTGGACGTGAAGCTAACTCGGTCTACGACGAAAATTGGAACGGTATCCAAGTCGGTGTCCTTCATCACAGCCACCACTTCGCCAAACCGATCGATCCCTACGTTCACCCCGGCGATCCCAGCAGCGGAGTCCTGTGGGGGATCAGTGACGAAGATCCAGGAGAAAAAGGAGCAGGAGACCACCGCATTCAGGCCTACTGCTTTCGCATGTGCTTGACCAACCACGCGGAGAATCGCATCCCGTTCCCCAAGCCAAAAGACTACGACCCCAGTCGCTACGAACTGCTACTTCGAGTCCTCGATTCTGGCTGGCGAGATTTGTTTAACAAATTCGACCCTTTGCCAAATCGCAAAACGGACACTAATAACCATGGCCCATTCAGCACCGATAATATCGGAATGAATTATGAATACCCCGAGGGAAGCTATCAGCGACGCGCACAGATCATTCAACAACACGAAGATTACCAAAAAGGCCTGTTGTACTTCATGGCAAACGATCACCGCGTCCCCGCTGATGTTCGTACAGCCATGTCAAAATGGGGCCTCGCCAAAGATGAGTTCGCGGAAACGGGAGGATGGCCGCACCAAATCTATGTCCGCGAGGCACGGCGAATGGTCGGACAATACGTGATGACCGAGCATGACTGCCTCGATCGAAAAATCACCCCCGACTCGATCGGCATGGGCTCTTACACCGTCGATTCCCACAATGTGCAACGCTATATCAAGCCGAACGGACAGGTGCAAAACGAAGGCGATATCGGGGTGAGAACACCGCGGCCTTACGAAGTTGCTTATGGTGCAATTCTCCCCAAGCAGGAGCAGTGCGAAAACCTGCTGGTCCCCGTCTGTGTTTCATCCAGTCATATCGCTTTCGGCTCGATCCGAATGGAGCCTGTGTTCATGATTCTTGGCCAGTCTGCCGCCACCGCCGCCTGCCTGTCGATCGACCGAGGGGAAGCCGTTCAGCAACTCCCGTATCCGGTTTTGAGAAACCGCTTACTTGCCGACCACCAAGTCCTGGAACTCGAATTCGAGTACCCCTTTGATTCTCGAAAACTCGCCGGAACGGTCATCGACAATCAGAATGCTGAATTGCACGGCAACTGGACCACATCGACAGCGAATCGCGAATTCGTCGATAGTGACTACCAGCACAATGGCAACACTGGCGATCTGTCAGCCAACTACTCGACTGACCTCACGCCAGGCCGCTATCAGGTCAACCTTTCGTACCCACGCAACGCCAATAGAGCAACCAACGTGCCGGTCGCCATCCACCATGCTGACGGCGTCAGCCACACGCAGGTGAACCAAACCGAAACACCCGAAAGAAATGGGCTGTTTCACTCCATCGGAACCTACCGTTTCGATGGAGCCGCAAAAGTCATCATCGGCACCGAGAATACCGATGGTTACGTGATCATTGACGCGGTCCAATTCCTGAACCAACCCTGACCTAACTCAGAAACAAACGGGCTCTGTTTCCAAACGGGCTCTGTTTCCAGACGGGCTCTGTTTCCAGACGGGCTGGTTTGCCAATGCGGTGGTGCCCCAGACGTGAAATATTTGGCGAGCAAATCGACGAACTGGCGTTCTGCGCCCACGTCGCTATGTCGAAGCGATGACACTGGGGCCTGCGGCCAAAATCGCCTCGCTCGCCCCAGCGGAGAATCGCTGGAAATTCTGCTGAAACAAATCGGCCAAGCGTCGAGCGCAACTGTCATATTCCTCGCCATCTGGCCACGCATCGCGAGGCCACAAAATTTCAGCGGGAACCCCACTGCACTGGGTTGGAACTTCAAAGCCAAACAACGGGTCTTTGCGAGTCTGCTCGTTGACCAGTGAACCGTCATGAATGGCATCGATCATGGCCCTCGTGTGTGGCAGACTCATCCGCTTGCCAACTCCATAGCCGCCGCCTGTCCAACCGGTATTAATCAACCAAGCTCGACTGCCGTGCCGACGCATCTGCTCGGCCAACAGTTCCGCATATTTGGCTGGATGCCAAACCAAAAAAGCTGCTCCAAAACAGGCACTGAACGTCGCGGTGGGTTCGTTCACATTCATTTCAGTGCCCGCCACTTTGGCCGTGTAACCACTCATGAAGTGATACATCGCCTGCTCGGCCGTCAATTTTGAAACCGGCGGTAACACACCAAAGGCATCACACGTCAAGAAGATGATATTTGTGGGATGGGATCCGACACAGGGAATTTGCGCGTGCTTGATGAAGTCGATGGGATACGCCACGCGAGTATTCTCGGTGATCGAGGCATCGTCGTAGTTGACTTCATGAGTCGCTTCATCGAACACCACATTTTCCAGAACCGCTCCGTACTGAACAGCGTTGTAAATTTCCGGTTCGCTTTCGCGGTTCAGGTGGATCACCTTTGCATAGCATCCTCCCTCGATATTAAAAATCCCGGTGTCCGTCCAGCAATGCTCATCATCGCCGATCAAATTGCGTTGTGGATCTGTCGACAACGTCGTCTTCCCCGTCCCCGACAAGCCAAAGAACAACGACACCTCTTTTTGATCCGACATATTGGCACTGCAGTGCATACTCAACACACCGCGTTTCGGCATCAGGTAGTTCATCACTGTGAACACACCCTTCTTCATCTCGCCAGCATACTGGGTCCCCAAGATCACCAGCTCGCCCTGCTCGATCGACAAATCGATGCTGGTCTTGCTGGTCATCTGCGCTGTGTAAGGATTGGCTGGGAATGAACCGGCATTGAAAATGACAACATCGGGTTCACCAAACTCCGCTAGCTCATCTGCGTCTGGCCGGATCAGCATGTTGTGCATGAACAAGGCGTGATAAGCGCTCTCGGCGATCACCCGGACCTTGATCTGGTGATTCGGATCCCAACCGGCGTAGCCATCGAAAACAAAAATGCGGGATCGGGTGTTGAGATAGTCGATCGCACGCTGCCGATTGATCGCGAAGGACCGCTCAGTCAAACGAATGTTGACATCCCCCCACCAAATGTCGTCTGAGGAGGCCGAGTCCACGACAATCCGCTTGTCTTTCGGGCTGCGTCCTGTCTTGTCGCCACTTCGCGTCGCCAAGGCCCCCGATGCCGAGATGACCGCGTCACCATCAATGATCGCGAACTCATACAGCCTTGCCGGGGTCGCGTTGTGGATCACCTCGTCAACAGAGAGGCCGTAATCAGACAAATCAATCGGATTCACACTCATGGGTCGGTCTCTAACCAACGGGGACAGCGGGATATGACCGAAGTGTACCCAGCCCTCGCGAAAGCGTCACGGTGGCGTGCCGAACTACCTTCCGAGGTATCACAAAAGCGACTACCCAAGTTGTGCCGACTTCCAGCTTCCGCTGAATTCCAGAACGCAGCATCATCCAGCCTTCGCAGGCGTTCAGCCTGCATTGATCTGTCAGGTGCGGTAATGATCCGCCGTGCCACATCCATCCAAGCGGTTGTTCGCTCAGACTGGGTTCGCTCAGACTGGCTATTGGGTTGCCGGATCACTCACTCGACGGTGCCGGTAACAATGCAGGACGCTGATCGATTACCAGCCAAATCGGTCACGATTCGCAATTTCTGCGTGATCGACTGGTCGGTGCCGTCGCCGGTAAACCGCAGCTTCACAAACTGCACTTTCTTCTTGCCCACAGGCACTTCGAATTCAAAGCGTTGATCAACACATTGCACATCCAAGATCTCGAAGGGTTCGTCACCACGAACCACCAATCGACGCTCGACGGTTCCCTCGCGGCGAGTGGTACCGAGGCTGACCGACGCCGGTGACACACTGACAACCGGCCTGACCCGGCCAGAGATTGCCATCTCGGTTGTTGGGAATTGACGATCATTGCTGATCAGAGTCAGTCTTTCTCGAATCTCACCTTCCGGCAGTTCCCCATCAACTCGAACTCGCATCCGATAACGCACCCGACCGCCAGTTCGCTCCGGCGGATTCAAACGAACTTGCAGGTTCGCACAGTGACTGCGGACATCGGTAATCTCCCAGTTGCTGTTTCCGTTGTGAGTGATCGTGACTTCTTGCTCTCGCGATTGCCCCGCGGCGATCTCACCATAATTGATTTCCGGCGGATCAAAGCTGATATCGGTGCGAATGAATCCGCTGACTTTCAACTGCACTTCGGCATAACTTGGTCGATCAAAGACGACCGTAATCGTGGCTGATTTTTGCCCAATGAACGTATTGGTGTTAAACGTCGCAACGACCGCGGCTTTTTCGTAGGTCTTCAACGACTGCTTCGTCAATGTCGGGGTCGTACATCCACAACTCGTCCGAACTGCTTGAATGTGCAGATCTTCCTCGTACAGATTGGTAAATTCAAAGTGGAATTCACTCTTTGTTCCCCGACCAACGATGCGAAAATCATGCTCTTTGACAGAGAACATTTTGTCCGCCCATTGCTGAGCCGACGCTTCGCTTGCCATGACTGGCAACAACAGGCCGATCGCCAAAACCGAATTGATAACCGTCCGCCGATCAAGAATCGCCATCGTTCCCTACCAGGTGAAAAGGAAAGTCCCCCACGCGGCAAGTCACGCTAGCAAATAACTAGCCTTCCTCGCTCGACGAGTCGGTACCCATATGTACGGTTTCGGCTGTTTGATCGAATTTTTCCAGTAATTCCGCCAAACGCTCCATCGGCAAGCCAACAACATTGCTCTCACTGCCGCCATCGAGGACGCGCAGCCAATCGTTGCCGTCTTGGTAGCCAAAGGCACCCGCCTTTCCTTCCCAGAGCATCGAATCAAGGTAATCCTCGAGCATTGCTTCGCTCAACGCCGCCATCTCCAGTTCCGTCCGCACCACATCGACCAAGCATTTGCGTTTCGAGACCGACCACAAACAAAACCCGGTGTAAACATCGTGGCGGCGACCACTGAGGGTTCGAAGAATCGCTTCAGCATGCTGCTGATCTCGCGGCTTACCTAGAATCTGCCCCAAGCAAGATGCGACGGTATCCGCTGCCAACACCAGTCCGCTCTCGAGACGCGACGCGACATCTGCCGCTTTCCGATAGGCGTAGCGAGCCACCAGCTCAGGAGCCGTTTCACGACTGCAGACACCACATTCCGCCGAATCAGCCGCCACCATTACCTCGAACGGATAGCCAGCGGCAAGCAGCAATTGAGCCCGACGCGGCGAACCACTGGCCAGCACAAGTCGTTCATCGGTCGGCAACGCCACGCATGGCAAGCCCTGCATCAGCGGTAAGTCATCCGAAAACTGCATCACTCAAATTTGCCTCTTTCCAAAACCTAGCCGATTTCTAATCTTCGACTCTCAAACTCAGAGATCACCAGCGGACGGGCCGTTGCCAGCGGACGGGTCGTTGCCAGTGGGAGGGTCGTTGCCAGCGGGAGGGTCGTTGCCGCTCGGGGGTGGTTGCTGTTGGCCTTGCCGACGGGCTTCAAGCTGCCTCACAGCACCCCGTAAGGACTCAATCAAACGTGGCACCTGTCCGGCAGCGACGAAAACGCGAGCACTCACGGCCGACTGAGGAAAGAAGCTGGTCAGAAAATCCAATCCAAACTCATTCGCACCATGACCAATCATGACACCATTGGCGTAAACGCCGCTAAGCACTTCGTCCGGCATTTTCAAATCATCGTAGATCTCTTGCGGAGTCGGCTGCCGTGCCTGATTTTGATTGGGCACGTTCGGGGTTGGTGGATCACCAAAGCGATTCTTATAAAGCTCAAGATTTGAATTGAGAGCCTCAATGAACTGTGGCATGACCGGGTGCGGAATCACAACACGCCGTGCAACTCGATGCGGGCGGCCAACCGTTTGCAAGAAATCGACAATGAACTCACTCGGCCCGGTCATCACGATCGCGCCAGTGCTAAAACAACCGTCTGCGACGTGGTCCGGCACCCGAGCACGCAGAGCGGGATTACCCTCATTGGGATCAGGGCGTTCGGCTGGCGAAGGAGAGGGATCCGTTGACATGCGTACCGTCAGATTCTGTGGGAGAGCTGGGTGACCCGGACAGTCTACATTCTGTAGGGCAAATCACATCCTGACAACGGCAGCTGATTCACACGTTCTTGAATGGACCTGACTCCGCAAGCAGTAATCACCCTCATTACAGCCGCTGCGATCTCGCTTTGGTCCGCTCTCGCGTAACACGCAAAGGGGTAGCGGTTCTCCGTGCCAACACAGCTTGTGGAGTCGCCAAGATGCAGCCCAAAAAGGAAACGAGTCCAGTAAACGTGACCACCAAGACTTCGCGATCCATATTGCGACCTTGGTCATAGATTTCGGACAGGGTCCATGCCCAATTGCTAATTTGCCACCCGGAGTAGCTGTACTCGCGGTAATCGTTGAAGTGCAATCCGACAGAATACGGCACCAACGCACTCAAAACGGCAAGCGCAATCAAAGCAGCGAGCCCCAGCTCTACCCGTGGGTCATTCTTGATGCGGATCACCCCAATTACGAGACGCACACCAACCAACAGCACGACCGCGTAGCTAGTGAATCCGATGATCAATGGATTCACCCGATTCCCCGCTGCAGGCATTCCAGTCAGATCAAACAGATAGCGAAACGCAATGTAGCCCGCCCCCGTCAGGGCCACCAAATTGACCACCGCGAAGACCAGTCCAGTGACCGGCCCCGGCGTCAACCACGTGAGCAGACATCGGGCAAACAGACTGCTGGGCAATTCACGTCGAACCCGCGGCGTCATTACCTCGCGTTCGGCTGCAATCATGCTGCCACAGATCAACCAAAAGCCCCCACCTACCATGCTATAAATCAACAGAAAACTAGAAGCATCGCGATCGAACATCTGAATCGCCAGTGCTCCCAATCCCACAATGACGCTACTAAATAACAGCATCGACACACGTAAATGAGTCGATCGATTCTCGCTTGCAGGCGTCAACTGAGCAGCCGTGGCAGTCAGCAGCAGATGCCCGAGCGATAACGCGAACATCAGGACAGCAGTCACAATGTAAAACATCATCCCAGCCGAAAGTGGGTTGCCGAATAAAATCAGATTGACGACCAGGTAAGCCAACCCCCATTCGGATAACAGCAAGACCAACATCACAGCCAACAAGGTCGAAATCCTGCCGGTGCGTGACCGTGCAAGCGGCGCAAAGAACAAAGACAAAATGGTCAGCACGACTGCAGCCGCAATCAACAAGGCCATGATTAACAGTGTCGTGGGCAAGTCCACCCCTCGCAGCGTGTAGGCATACGCGACGCAGGGGAACAAAGCGACGTAGTAGAGAACCATCTGCAGCATGGCACTGGCTAATTTGCCGAGCACGATCTGCCATGGGCTGAGCGTGCTGATCGACAGCAACTCCAGCGTCCCGTCATCGATCTCGCCTTCCAAGGAACGATAGGCTGCCAACGGAACGACTAACAGCATCGGGATCGCTAACACGATGTAATACCCGATCAGTAATCGTGGTGCCGACGGGGAGGTATAGATCTGCGGCATCAAACTCAAACTGCCGACCACCGTCCAAGCCAGCGCCGCAAATAGCAAAACCGAGAAGGTCGTCACGAATTGGCGACTCTTCAATGCTTGCCTAGTTTCTTTTATCAGAATCGGGTTCAGCGAATCGCCAATCCGTTCGCACGCCCCGTCGATTCGATGTAACCAATGCCCCGGCTTGGGTACAGCCGCCGCATCATCCGCCTGAGTGGTCGCCACCGTCATTGCACCAACCCCTCTGTCACATGCAGGAACACATCCTCCAGGCTCTTTTTGTGCGAGCTCACCTCGGCAACATCGAATCCTCGAGAGACCAACCAAGCAACAATCGCTGCCTGATCTTCGAGTTCACCCTCAAATTCGAATCGCACTAATTGGCCATCAACGATTAATTGATTCACGCCAGCACGCGTTCGCAATTGCTCAGCCGCTTGATTGGTGTCGTGAAGAATGCGGATTGTAAGCTCGCGGTGCGTGGCCTGTTCGTGCTGAATGTCCTCAACGCTTCCCGTCGCCAGCAATCGCCCCTGCTCGATAATCCCTACCGTGTCACACATCTCCGCCAACTCCGTCAGGATATGGCTACTGATCAAAACCGTTTTGCCTCGATCGGCAAGTTCACGAATCATCCTCCGCAGATCGATCCGGGCACGAGGATCCAATCCAGCCGCCGGTTCATCCAAGATCATCACCGTCGGATCGTGAATGAGGGCTCGTCCCAAACAGAGCCTTTGCTTCATCCCTTTACTCAAACCGCGAATTGGCTTTTCAGCCATTCCCTCGGTCCCAGTGAAGTGAAGCACCCATTTCAACCGATCGTTTCGCTCGCGGCCGACTAGCCCATAGGCTCGAGCGAAAAAATCGAGATATTCTTGGCAGTTGACATCACGGTAGGTTCCAAAGGCATCTGGCATAAACCCGAGTCGACGACGGACATACTCGGGGTCGTTTACCACCGAGAAACCGTCCACCAACGCATCGCCGTAGCTCGGCAAATCAAGCGTTGCCAAAATCCGCATGGAGGTTGTCTTTCCAGCACCATTGGGTCCGATATAACCGAACACGTGTCCTCGCTTCACCGAGAACGAAACATCATCCACCGCCCGAGTCTCGCCAAAGAAACGATGCAGCCTCCGCATTTCGATGCAATCATCTTCTGCAACGTGCACTGCAGTCGGCGCTGGGTTGGCCCCTAGCTCGGGCGCTGGGTTGGGCACTGCGGGTTGCAATGACGAATCACTCAGGCGAGTTTCCGAACCTGCCTCACTCGCGGCCACGGCATTCGCTTCGCTAGACTTTTCTTGACTCATCGCAGCGTCCCAAACACGTACCGAACGCTAGCTGTCACCTCGCACTCCTCGACAGCGAGTACGTCCTGACTCAGGTCGGCGGTCGCGACAAAATGCGATGACGGAAGCTCACCAAGCGTTTGCATTTGCCGCTGTAGCCACGACTCGAACTGACCTTTGGTCATATCGGTGCTGCGATCAACCTGGTTGTTAATCGTCGACAACACATCATAAATTTCGCGTCGACTGCGGGATCGCCGATCGCTCTGCTCTCGAACTTCGGCGCGAGGAACAAACGCGTTGTACATCTGCCCCAGGATTTTCGATGCCGCCCTCGCGGTAAGTGGCGAGCCTGGCATCGATTGCCCCGGCGAAAGATTCTGGATCCTCCAAGTCTTCCCTTCTTGGTCACGAATCACGACGTCCCTCAGCGTAAATTCGAATCCATTCGTCACCGTTGGCGACGTCATCCCTTCCTCAGCAGGTGTCAACTGCAGGAATCCGATCCCCGGTCGCGGCAATTGTGTAATAAATTGGCGTTGCTGTCGCGACGGCAAAAACGACGAACTGAATCGCTGTTCATCGGATCGCATTTCAACGGTCCCCAACACCGAAGGAGACAGCTCAAGGCTATCACGCCATGACACACCGATTCCCTCCTGAAAAGGAAAAACCTCCGCATCCGCCGCGAAACGCAAACCGTCACCAGGCCGGATGCCAGCGAAGTAAGTCCCACGCACCCGCTCGGCCGCATCACCCGAGGCACCATCTACCCACGTCAGTTGCCTGACTCGTGCCGCGGTTCCGAAACCATCTGCAACGATGCCGTAACCGAACATCGCGACCGTCGTCAACAACGCCAAGATCGGTGCAATCGCAAACATCAGATACCCGCGTCCCAATTTCGTAGTACGACGATAAGCGATAGGTCCTACCAAAATCACAAACACCGTTAACAAGCCGATGAACGTGTAAACAGGCGGTTGGGCAACACCGGGAATCATCCATTCAAAAAAACGCCGGTTACCCAACAGAGGATCGACACCACGACGCAGCAGCGGCGAAACCCGATAGCCGGCCGTTCGCTTCATCAGTGCCAAAACCTGAGCCGGAGACAAAAACGAATCCTGTTTGACGACTACCATCTGCCCAGCCCCGACTTGGCGAACCATCATTTGGGAAGCAATCGACTCAAGCACGGGCTCCATCGCTTGGTCTCCATAAGGAACGCCAGGAATGATCGTTTGATTTGGCAGAAAATTCCGCAGTGCATCACGAAGCTGCAAATCGGCCGAGGCTTCGGGCCAATCACTAAAATTCGCCAGTTGAAAAGCTGCTGAAAACTTATCTGCGTCAAAAATCACGAGCGTACCGCCTTGCAGCACCCAGGCTCGCATCGCTGCAAACACCGTTTCCATCTGCTGTACTTGCTTGAGAGTCGCCACTGACATCGCCATCACGTCAAAGCGTTGATAGCTTCGCCAGTCAACACCCAATTCAGCCGGCGTTAATCGAGTCCCAGCCGCTCTTAGAAAGAGGGCATCAGCCGGCGTATCCACTTTCGCGAGATCACGAATCAAGACAACGTTGTATTCAAGCTCGGATGACATCAACGAGAACGGGCTTCGAAAATTTGTTGAAAGCACACTCGAAAATTGCCCGGTATAGCCAGGCAAGGCCTTTCCGTTTTCCAAGACAGATACGCTCACCGATCGCCCCAAAGACCACTTGGGCAAGAAACGCACCAGGCTGGTTTTCCTCATCCCTTGCGAAAGCACGACCGGAACATCCACCACTAGCCCATTAGAAGATGGAACCTGGCCACCGGGTACCGTTTCGAAGCGAAAGACGAGATTGCGGTCAGCAGTGACAGTGCCTTGTGATTGAATTGAAATCGACACCGGCAAATACATCACCGAAGACTCGGCCGCCAACTCGACTGTCGTTCGGAACCCGAAAACATTTCCCCCGGCTGGCGGCATCGCCAACGGATCAATTGTCGGCCCGAACATTCGTTGAGCTGATGCCGCTGGAGCAAAAACAATCATCCCGAGGAGACAAATGCTTACCGCCAACGTGATACGCAGTCTCCGTTTTAAGCACATCATCATTCCTTCGGATCCCGGGGAGGAAGGATCTGTGGCGGCAATTGATCGGCCGCGAAAGGACTGCCGTCTTGCGCTTCGGGTGGCGGGGCGTACCAGATCAAGGAAACGCCACGAACGAGAAAAAACAGCAGGCTGAACAGCGAAAAAATGATCGCCAAGTAAACGACAGCTGCCACCACCGAATAGGCAGCGGCACTTCCCTGACCAGCGACACGTGCAACGGCAGAGATCACCGCCGCGAGCGAAGTCAATGCAAACAACCACCGCGATGAAATCCGCGGCAACAACCGACTCCGTAACACCGGCTCAACCGAAGGAGTCTTCGTCATAGTTGATGTGTACAAAAAAGAAGAGGGACGGGAAGCCGGAACTTCGAGATCGATGGTCAAATACAGCAGGCCGCCTAGTAATACGTACTTAGCTGCTAACTGACTGCCATGACCCCTTCGTCTTCGACTGCTCTTATTGTAGTGCAATGATCAAGTACATGAGTTAGGGCAAGCCCTGGGGATCCGGCCACTTCGATACAAATGCTTCAGCGGGAATCAGCACGTACAACGCCGAATCCTTCTTTTTCACGCCATGCAGTGTCAATGACAAGCCTCAATCCCTCCCTCTTTAGGTGCTACAATCAGAGCCATGAGTGATTCGCCAACACCCCCCATGGCTCCGCTAAACGGCTCCTCGAGTTTCACGGATGACGAAACAGCGGACCATGCCGTAGATCTCCACTTGATCAGCCTCAAATCGATTGCTGGTTTTTCAGTGATCCGAAATTTGGGGCAGGGCGGCAGTTCAAATGTTTTTCTTTGTGAGCAGTTGTCCCCCAGCCGCCAAGTGGCATTGAAATTATTGAAGCTGTCACAATGCGATGCTCACGTTCAACAACGGTTTCAGCTCGAGGCCAATCTACTCGCCACCCTTGAACACCCCGGCATCGCACGGATTTTCGAAACAGGTCTTGCCGACATCGGCTACGGCCCCCAGCCCTACTACACGATGGAATACATCGATGGCGAGCGGCTGGATCGATTTATCGAGTCAGATTCCCGGAAGGAATTGCCTATTGAGAACCGGATTCGCATCTTCTTGGATATCGCTGATGCGGTGAACTGCGCGCACAAGAACGACATCGTGCATCGTGACCTGAAGCCCAACAATATCTTGGTCACCGAGTCGCACGACATCAAAGTGATCGACTTCGGTCTGGCGCGACTGATCGATCCAAATACAACCGTGGCTGCAATGACTCGCACAGGCCATGTGGTCGGCACTCCGATGTACATGAGTCCTGAACAGTTTAAATCAGACCGTTACCTGACCGACCATCGCAGCGACATCTACAGTTTGGGTCTGATGCTCTACGAGATGGTGTGCGGTCAAAAGCCTTACGACATCGAAGACAAGGCATTAATCGAGATCGCGCATACCGTGACGAATCAGCCTCCTATCCCACTCGGAAAAGTGGACCCCGCGTTGAGAGGCGACCTGGCAACAATCATCGGAAAATCCCTCGAAAAAAGGCCGGAGGACCGATATCAATCGCTCGAAGAGATGGCACAAGATCTTCGACTATTTGCGTCAGGTCAACCGATCAATGCCAGGCGACCGACGATTCTGCTTAACTTTGCCAGATGGTATCGAAATCACTTGAATGTTGCCTTGGCTGGAACGGTAACAGCGTTGCTGTTGCTGCTGACGACGATATCGGCATTAGTGTCGACCGCAAGTTCACATCGCCGCGAAGGAGAAATCCGGCAGCAAGCTCAGTTGCTGAAGCAAAGCTATGATGAACTTGCCGATGCCAATCGTGAGCTAAACGAATCGGTTTACCTCGCGGAACTCTCCGCGGTCAATCGAACCCTGATGAGGACGGGACTCACCCGCAACTCCAACCCGAGCCTAACGCGCTCATTGCTGTTTGACGAAACATTGATCCCAAGAGACCGTCGAAACTTTGCCTGGAAAGTGCTTGAACGACAGTCAAACTGGCTGATCACAAATACCACTCTGCAACGTGGTGCCCTCTTGGCAGCAGCATTTTCGAAAGATGACTCAGTAGTTGCCATCGCAACCGAGAACGCCATTGAGGTTCGCAACAGCAGCGACTCGACAATACGGTTCACCGTCAACGATGAAATCTCGCACCCGACCTTACTGGCGATAGGGCCTCGGTCGAACCAAATTGCCTTTCGAAAAAAAGACCGCCAGCTAGTTTTATATGATTTCGAACGCGATGAGAAATTCAATCTCTGCTCAAGCACGCAAGAACCTGGACACGCCGTTGTTTTTTCACCCAGCGGTAAGTTAGCCATCGGTGTTGGGAAGGGACAATTACGAGTCTGGGAGAACATCGATGCCCCGCCAGTGGAATTCCAAATCGCCAACTCACCAATTATCGGACTTCGATTTAGCACCGATGAGACGGTACTCTATGCGACTGCTGCAGATGGCACTGTCAAAGCGATCCAACCTTCCGATGGCAGCATTGTTGAATCAATTGACCTCGGAACATCAGGCTTGCAAAAAGCGTTCGTCAGCCCTGACGGGCGATTCGTTGCTGGAGGCCGCAGTTATCACCACGTGAGTGTCTGGGATCGAAAAACTGGCACCCGAATTCTTCGACACAATGATCCCGGTGCACGCATCAACTGCGTTTTATTTGGTTCGACGGAATTAAAAATTGGATTGGGCGAACGCAATCGTGTCGACTTGATATATCGCGATCAAAAATCAACACTTTTACATCTTGGAAAAAGCCCCGTCACAGCCCTTTGCTTATCAAGTGATCAGTCAAGGATCCTGATTGGTGATATGCAAGGAAATGCCTTCATCTTTCGTACCGCACCGCCAGAAATCCCTCGCCAAATCTCACTCACCCAACCAATCTCCAGAATCGTTCGGTTCACTGATAACCAATCCCTGCTACTTTTCAGTGAACCGGGAAACCTAGATTCTTACGACGCCCGGAGTGGCAAACGGACAAGGTCCCTGCCGCAGCTAACCAGTCGGATATCCGATGCAGAAGTGACCAAGGATGGGTCGACTGTCTTTTTTGCATTGACGGCGAACCGCGTCAAAAGCTGGGATCTCAAACACGGGGCACCCGGTCACTTCGATACCGAGGTCAAAGAACGGATCGTTGACTTCGTTCTCGATTCGCGTCAAAAGCAATTGATTGGCATTACTCGGGCCGGGTCAATCTGGCGATTCGATTTGGAAACGAACCAATCACAACTCCAGTCTGCGGGACACAAACACCGCTGCTCCTCCATTGTGCACTCGACAACCGAGCCCGTTCTCTTCATCGCTGATTACCAAGGCGATCTCTCGAAGTGGGACGCCAACTTGCTGCAATTGCGAAAGCGACAAAAAGGGGCCGGTAGCCGAATCACTGAACTGGCAGTGTCGCCCGATGGCGACGTCCTGGCGGCATCATGCAGAGATGGTATCGTTCGAATTTACAACACGGCTTCACTCTCCCTTCTGACCGAACTCACCGTGCATAATTCGCCTGTTCGATCCCTCGATTTTTCACCCGATGGAACAACCCTCGCGACCGGTGGTAACGACAGCCAAATGATCCTTTGGGATACCGCAGCTTGGCAACCACAGAGCGTTTGGGACCTGGAAGGACAGGGAATTAAGTCGATGCGTTTTTCGCCAAACGGTAAGCGATTGGCCGTTTGCGGCGACCACGACAAGATGACGATCTGGGAAATCGAACCAGCCAGCTCAACCTTGGCAAGCGATTCAGTGATTCCCCTCACCTCAAATTGAACTTCATTGCTGCTCGCGAAATCTTTCCAGCTCACTCAGCAATCTCTTGACCCGTTGTGGTTGCTCCGCAGCAAGGTTGTTCCGCTCGCCTAAGTCCTTCGACAGATCGAATAGCAGCGGAGGATCATGTTGCGTTACCGGTTCGCGGCCGCGAGTTACCGGATTCGATGATCGATTTTTGGAACTCAAGTGAATCTTGAAGTCACCGCTTCGAAAGGCAACCGCAGCACCGGAGTAGTACCACTTTGTTCTTGGGCTGCTCTCACCACGAAACAAAACTCTAGAGAAATCTTGGGAGATATACCCCGGTTGATCGCGATCCGTTTCGGCGTTTACCAGCGAGGCAAAAGTTGCGTGTAAATCCAGGTTCGCTGCCATCTCATCGATCACGCCAGGTTCGATTTTACCGGGCCAGCGAAATATCCCCGGCACACGAAAGCCACCTTCCCAGGAGGTTCCTTTTTCGCCACGCAGCGGCCCTGCTGTTCCCGCGTGCACATCGAACATCGACCAGGGGCCGTTGTCACTGGTGAAAACAATCAATGTCTTTCCATCAATCCCAGCCTCTTGAACCGCCTTCATCACCTGCCCGACCGACCAATCGATTTCCTCGACAACATCACCATAACGCCCACCTCGGCTCTTGCCTTGAAATGCTTTGGAAGCGAACACCGGTGCGTGCGGCATGTTATGGGCAAGGTAAAGAAAGAATGGGCGGTCGTGATTCCGCTTGATCCACTCAACCGCCTCATCGGTGTACCGTTGCGTGAACAACTCCTGATTCGCAGGAAACTCAACGACCTCTCTGCCGCGGATCAACGGAACCTTAAATGTGAATGGACCACTGCGATCAAACAACTCCCGATTTTGAACCGTGCCTGGTGGAGCAGGAACGTCGTTGCTTCCTGGTGTACCAAAATGGTAATCAAATCCACACTCAAGAGGATGCATCGGACTGGTCGTAAAATCTTTCGGATATCCAGCGAGATGCCATTTCCCAAGGATCGCTGTTGCGTAACCGCCTTGCTTCATCACCGAAGCCATCAGTTGATCCCGCGATTGGACCAAGGCGTTTTTCTTACCCATCAACGCAGGGTGACGCCCCGACATCAAACCCCGACGTGATGGGACACAAACAGACCCAGACGAATAGAAACTCGTCCAACGCTGACCTTCGGCTGCCAGCCGATCAAGGTTCGGCGTGCGGTTCACCTGACTGCCGTAGCAGCCCAAGTCTCCATACCCCATATCATCAACAAAAATCAAAATGATATTGGGGGATTCCGACCGACTGTCTTGCACCATGCACAACACAAAGCAAACCAACAAACACCATAACCTATTCATCATCGTCAACGCCTTGTAACTAGATGGAATGATTCGGCAAACGATCGTGATTCTCACCGGCGGAGCAACCACATCCACGAGGAAAATTGTAGCGAGGATAAATCTCGTTGGTGGGTCCAGGATTTTGTTTTCATCCTCGCATTGGCTCCTTTCGAAAAAATCGAAACAAGCTGAAGAAAACCGGGCAACTCACCCCAGCCAAGCATCCATTTTCTCTTTACCCCCAACAGCATTTCTGATCTGCCGCGAATCCTCGATTACCGGAGCAAGCTAACATAGTTTCAATGACCCACTACCCATCCCATCGCTATTGCTTCAAACGCCTCGACACTCAGGCGGAGCAGGAACAAGTGAATCGGTTACTCTATCAGACATTTGTGCTGGAGATCCCGCGTTACAAAGATCCCGGCCGCAAGTCGCTAATTGATCGCTTTCACGATCGGAATCTCTATTTCATCGCGGTGTTTGAACAGCAGGTATGTGGTGTGTTAGCGGTCCACGGTGGCCCAGACTTTTCGACCAGCAAGGCATTGGATGACCCCGGCAAATTGAGGGAACTCGCTGGTCCCTGCTTGGAAGCAAGAATTTTTGCAGTCAAACCTTCTCATCGCTTCGGTGTCGTGTTCGGCGGCCTCGCTAAGCTGGTATTCACCCATGCAGTTGAAAAGGGTTTCGCTAATATCCTGATCTCTGGATTGGCAACGAAGCAAACGATGTACCAGCGAATGGGATTCCGTGCACTCGGTCAAGCCACTTTACGCGGCGGAGACTATTTCGTGCCAATGACAATGGAGGTCGATCGCGTCCCGTCAAAGATATTGAAAGACATCGCTCGCTTCAGCCAGCGCTAACCGGAACGACTCGGTTAGACAGCCTGGGACGATGTATTCATTACCGGCACGGGAGCTGGATTGCCGACTGGATTGCCGACTGGATTGCCGACTGGATTGCCGGCGTGTGTCGCGAGCGTTTCGCTCGCAGCTTGGTAACCTAAGGAAATCAGCGATTCTGGTTTTTTAAAATCGTACCAAGCTCGGCGGCCAATCGCAGGCCGCACAACCATATCTGCGTGCGACAACGAATAACTCCGCAACTCGCTCTCAGCCAAATGTTGCATCCGCGACATAATCTCGAGGATGTTGTTACACCCGTCGATTGTGACGACTTGATCCGACACATCAACCGCCACCGTCAAGTCGCCCGCGCGGTGCTTGGCCGTTGCT
>JAQWPZ010000025.1 GCA_029245125.1 Rubripirellula sp. | reverse complement strand
ATAAACCGGTCCGCCATTGGCAGCCTCGTACTGCTCGACCGTCGTGTCGGGGTATTTCAGCTCCACTTCGATCCCGTACCGCTTCGCCACACGCTCGCGAAGCTCCAATGTCTCGGCGAACTGATAGCCGGTTTCCAAGTTGAAGATGGGAGTCTCCGGAGCGACTTCCGAAAGCATGTGAATCAGCGTCATCCCCTCGGGACCAAAAGCGGTTGCCATCGTGAATTTTGGCGCAAAGCGGTCGGCTGCCCAGCTCAAGATTTGCTGTGGTGAAGCCGATTCCAATTGCTGACTCTCACGCTCCAACTCAGCCAAAAACGAGTCGGTCGGCTGCAGCGGAGGGTCGGCCGCCAATGCCCCTCGAGGCTCGTCGGAGTCGATCGAGAACAATTGCAATGGCGGACGGGCCGAACCCGAACCAGCTTTCCCGCCCGAGACAGATTCGTCAACGACGCTCGATCCGGCAGGCTGTTCGTTCGATCCGGCAGGCTGAGATTCACTCATATTTCGTTTCGGGCAAGCAGACATCGCATCCTCCGGTCGCCTCGTTAGACCACCAATCAACCAATAGATTACAAACATGATCCGAATAGTCAAGTATCGGTATCGGACGGTTTTTACCCTTCGCTGAACGAATTCGCGGCAAAATCGGCTAAACTACCGTAATCAGCTTTTTCTCGCGGGTCACCGTCGACTGGTCGACTCCGCTAGGCGTCACCTGGAGTTTTCGATGCGTTTACCTGCAATCACCACGGTGCTGTTCATCGCAACGATTCCTGCCTTGGCGGATACCGTCGAACTGACTGGGGGCGGGCATCTAGATGGCAAAGTGCAACAAAAAGCGGATGTCGTCATCGTTGCTTTGGACGATGAAATCCAGGTCGCCATTCCTGCCAGCCGCGTTCGTCGCGTGGTCACCAGCGAGCAGTTAGCAGACTATCGCAAGCGGGTGGTTGCGGCTGGCGAGACCGCAGAAAACCATTACCAACTCGCAATCTGGTGTGTCACCGATTCCAACATTCCCGGGGACTCGCAAAAGTACAAACGCTACCATTTAAGGCGTGCCGTCGAACTCGATCCCGACCACACCAAGGCTCGCGCCGGACTCGGTTACACCCGCAGTGAAGGGAAGTGGATCCTAACGTCGGAACTGATGCGGCAACGCGGCATGATCACCCGGGGAGGCAGTTGGGAATTGCCGGAATCACTCGCTATCGAGGACTTCCAAGAAGCGACCGATGTTGAATCGAAAAAGTGGATCCGGGAAGTCAAGCGGTTGGTTGCGGTTGTTCTGCGAGGCTCTAGCAAGAGCGGCGAAGCAATCGAATCACTCAAAGCGATTGACGATCCCCAAGCAGCCATCGCCATCTCGCGGCAACTCCGCGAATCACGAGAGAACAATTCGCAGAGCCGATCGCTGCGAATCCTCTGGATCGACCTACTCGCACGTTTCGGCACCGGTGCTGCCATCGAAGCCCTGGTCCGAGCGGGCATTGATGAACCCGACGAGGTCGTTCGCGAACGAGCCCTCGATCACTTGACGAGGGTCGGCACGTCATCTGCCATCGCGACCTATCTTCCAATGCTAAAGTCCAACGACAACAAACTGGTCAACCGGGCTGCCCGCGCACTGTCTTGGTTCCCCGACCCAGAGCTAGCGCTGACCTACATTGAAGCACTCGTTACCACCCACAAGCAACAATCAGCGGCGGGGCCAGGCATGCAAGTTGGGTTCGGTGATGGCGGTGGCGGCTTATCGACTGGAGGCTCACCCAAAGTAGTGGTCGAACGGCGAACCAATCCAGCGGCGTTGTCGTTGGTAAAAACGATCGAGACCGATGCTGATTACGGCTACGACGAACAAGCGTGGTTACTTCACTTCGCTCGCAAACGCTCGACGTTTAGCGGGGACCTACGAAGAGATCGATAACGTCGCGGCGGACAAAACAACGCGGCGGACAAAACAACGCAGTGAAGAGAACGGGCTTCTCGCAAGGTGACTTTTCGCCAGCAACCCGATCGACCTGGTCAGGCACCACCAACGAACGGCCTAGCTCGCGGACTCGATGGCGGCCCGCACATCCGCCTCGTCGATGCCACCGACCAGTTCAACGACGCCAATCTCAGTCGGCAAGACAAATCTTAACTTCCCGTAGGCGACCTTTTTGTCTCGCATCATCACCGGGATCATCTTCTCCGCATCCGCTCCCTCGTAGCGTGTTGGTAATTGGCAAGCTTCGATCAATTCGGTCTGTCGTCGAAGCAGCGTGGAATCAGCCATCTGCAATCGAACGGCCAACTGGGCGGCCATCTGCATCCCGATCGCCACCGCCTCTCCATGCAGTAACGTGCCGTAACCTGCGATCGCTTCGATCGCGTGTGCAAACGTATGCCCATAATTCAAAATCGCTCGGCGACCAGTCGTTTCTCTTTCATCTTCGGCAACGACACGGGCTTTGCTGCGACAGCTACTCTCAATCGCGTGCTGCAATGCGTGCCCATTTCGATCGACTAATGCGATCGCGTTGGATTCTAGCCAAGTAAAGAATGGGGAATCATCAATCACGCCGTACTTGATGACTTCCGCCAACCCACTGAGGTAGCTCCGCTGCGGTAAAGTCGACATCACCTCGGTATCAATCAACACCAGTGACGGTTGCCAGAACGCCCCCACCATATTTTTTGCCGCGGGTAAATTGACCCCGGTTTTTCCACCAACGCTGCTATCGACCATCGACAAGAGCGTGGTCGGCACCTGGACCAGCCGGATGCCTCGCGCGAAGGAGGCTGCAACAAAGCCAGCCAAATCACCGATTACACCGCCACCCACCGCGATGACAACACTGCGACGATCCCCACCCACCGAGAGAATCCACTGCAACAGCGACTCGAACTGCTCGATCGACTTACTTGGCTCGCCAGACGGGACATCACGACGACTCACGCGGATCTTGGATTCCTGCGATTCGAGACCGGTAGCAAGTTGGCCGGCCAAATCAGCCACGGCTTGGTCGGCGATCACAATCGCGTGATTCACATCGGGGATGGATTTGACGAGGCATTCGGCGAACCGATTCACTCGTCCCGACGTGATTTGAATGTCGTAACTTCGGTCATCCAGCGATAATCGTACCAGTGACCAGTCGGGGTCCCCTTGCGACGGTGTTACCATAACGATGTCTCTGTCCTCGAATCTTTCTTAGGTGCTTTTCGCACAATTTAACCCATGAGCGAACCTCCCATCGATCCCAACTCGACCAACGCTAGTCCGGAAAGGGACCGATCGGCCGTCTCCTCCGACAAATCGTCCCCCATTCTTACGGACGAAGTCGAGCAGGTGGCCCCGGCCATTCACGCCGACAAGTTCAACGATCCTCGTGCAAAGATCACGACCCGAGGCATCGCAATCGGGGTTGTGATCTTCCTGCTAGGAATCGCGGGCGCATTTGGCAGTATCTATGCTCGAAGAACGCAGCTGGTCGAGTCAACTCGGTTTTGGGGAGAAGAGACGATCACCGCTCTGCAACTCGCCGAGCGCGTTGAACTACTGCCCGCAGGCAATTCCCAGTTTGAGCCGGTCGAACTCACCACAACTCCTGGGCTCGGGCACTTAAGAAGAGCACTCCTGGACGAGCGAAATTACCAATGGGACACCGAAACCAGCCGGCCGGCGTTAGAAAATTGTCCTGCGGCAGAGCCGACGAAAACCTCGGATCGAAAACTCAAAAAGTGCATTCGCTTGCGACTGACCGACCCGACCGCCCAGCGATTCGACACCGTGCAGATCGACATCAACCTTGGGGCGGGGTGGATCGGCCCATCAGATGGGTCGCGAAGGGTTCAAGCAACTCCCTACGTCCAACCAAAGCTCCAGAGCTACTTCGCTACCATCGTCAACGTGGAACAGCTGAGATATGACTTGCGGGAGTAGAAGCCTGAACCGACCGGACCAAAGCAATTCAAGCCCCGGTCCGATTGATCAGGGGCACGTATTTCGCTGCTGACCAGGTCATCCATGACGCATTCCGCCACGCCGAAAGTTGAGCCGGTAAGCTCGCGCGTTCGGGAAATCCCTGCGGATCTTGCCGAAACGGGACAAGATAAAGGTACAAACTGGGCCACAAAGCGTTTCTAATGCATTGGGCGTAGTCCAGATCGCTTATAATCGAGTGACGATCTTCTTCTTATCTGTTCGGTGCTTATGCCTGAGAATGCCCCCTCCACGAAGCCTGAGTCGGTTAAATCCCCCGCGGATGCAGAGGAATCTGCCGAAAACGCCGCCGAGGAAGCTTCCGATCCGCAACGTCGTTTTTTGATGTTCAACGCGGCCCCCGCCTGGATGGTCAGCATGTTGGTTCATGTGCTGATTTTGTTGGTGCTGGGTCTCGTGACGATCGCTGATCCGATCAAAATCGTCAACGTTTTGACTGCTAACAACACAGGCGATGACGGACCAGAAATCGAGGAATTCACGATCGAAGAAATCGATCCGGGTGAAATCTCGGAGCTTGAAGAGATCACCGAACCGGTAGACGTGACCGAGTCGATGGAAATGGCCGAGCCGACCGAAGTCGAACAAGTCGATATCCCAACCGTCGATTTGGAAACCGCTGACCTAGCGGCCGAGATGGCACCTACCGCAGTCTCCCTGCAAACCTTGACCTCCACCCAGTTGCAACCGCTCGGCAGTCGCAGCTCGGAAATGAAGAAAAAACTGCTGCGTGATTATGGCGGCACTGAATCAAGCGAGGCCGCTGTTACCGAAGCCCTCAAATGGTTAAGCCGTCATCAACTGCCCAACGGGGCCTGGACTTTCCAGCATCACCTAGCCTGCAACGGTGCTTGCGGAAACCCTGGCGAAATGAACCGCGCAAAAGCGTTCAACGCGGCAACCGCGATGGCGTTGCTGCCGTTCCTGGGAGCTGGCCAGACGCACATCCAAGGTGAATTTCGCCCGGTCGTGTTTCGTGGACTACGATTCCTGATCCAAAACGGCAAACCAGGTCGCAAAGGCGGATTGCCTGTCTTGGACCTCAGTGAGGGTGGCGGCAACATGTACTCGCACGGGCTGGCAGCGATCGCCCTCTGTGAAGCCTACGCGATGTCGGAAGATCCGGAACTGGCTGGCCCCGCACAAGCTTCCCTCAACTTTATCACCTACGCGCAATGTCGCGACGGCGGCTGGCGTTATCGCCCTCAACAGCCCGACGGCGGGGACACCTCCGTGACCGGTTGGCAGGTCATGGCATTGAAGAGTGGATACATGGGACACTTGAGCATCCCACCACAAACGATTCAGGGATCAATGCTGTTCCTAGACAAGGTCCAATCAAACGAAGGCTCACTTTACGGCTACGCAGCACCTAGCAATCAGGTCCGACCGTCCTGTGCCGCGATCGGCCTACTCTGCCGCATGTACACCGGCTGGGACAAGAATCATCCTGGCATCGTCGAAGGGGTCAAACAACTTTCCAAGATTGGTGTTCGCAAAAACGACATCTACTACGACTACTACGCCGCTCAGGTTTTACGGCACTACGGTGGCTCGGAATGGGACAAATTCAACGTCGAATTGCGGGACTGGTTGGTTTCAACACAAGATCAGTCAGACGGAGCGAAGGGCAGTTGGCACTTCCCAGACAGCGCTTCCCATCGCGGTCCTAAAGAAGGTGGTCGACTCGCCAGCACAGCGTTTGCAACGATGATTCTGGAAGTCTACTACCGCCACATGCCACTCTACGCCGATGCAGCGGCCGAAGAAGATTTTCCGCTCTAACATCTGACTGGGAAGGCGATTCGGATCACCAACACCGGTCGCCTCCGTCTCTTCCATGACTGATTCATTCAGCACGAATCAGTCAGCAGAGCGCGGCACGTTAAGAACGGCCGGGATTAGCCCAAGAAAAACCCAAGGGTTGCCCAGGCTTGAAAGCGGGGCAGTGCGTGCGACCATGACTTGTATCGCGCAAACATCTGGTGACTGCCGCAGTGCTCACGTTACCACCGGTGAAACGCGAGACCCTGCCAACCCAGCAGATGACTCCAAACCCAGCCGACGACTCCAAACCCAGCCGACCTCAAAAATCCGCACCCTTGGATCACCGACTTCAAAGCTGGATCACCGACTTCAAAGCTAAGTCACAGAACATTGCGGTGAAACGCTCCACTGCGACTCGCCCGCGATGCCCAGGCTGGATGATATTCGAATTCGATGCAGCCCTTAGCTCGGAAGCTGGACAGATAAAACAGGGCAGGCAGCATGGCGGATGACATGTGCTGTGACACTTCCGAGCACAGCGTCGGCCAAGGCTGAACGACCGACGTTCCCCATGACGATCATGTCGACTTCTTTTTCTCGCGCATAATCTTCGATGACTTGATAAGCCGTGCCCAATTGAATCGCCATCACGGTACGAAATCTTTCTCGATCTTCTGCGGGCAGCAGGTTGACGAACCGCATCGACATTTTGTCTTCGTGCTCATCCCGAAAAGATTGGTCGGTCGCGGCATCGATCAAAATCGGATCGTCATCGACATACAGAAGATGAAGCCGTGAATTACTTCCAGCTGCCACTCTCTGAGCAAACCGCAGCGCATGAATCGAACACTCGCTGAAATCCACAGGAACTAGGATTTCCTGCAACGGCGTGATCTCGGTCATCCCATCAACTCCTTGCCATCGAAATACTTATTTTTGCCGCCACTTTTTAATCGAAGCCAACCACTGGCGATAGGTCGGAAGCACACGATCACAACGCCGCTCGTGCACCCAAGATCAAAAACATTCGCATCAACCCAAAAAAACAAACGAGCATTCAGTAAAGCGATCGAGCATCCAGATGCAGCAGCAACTCTCCGGTTTCCCTCTTCTTATGATTGAATCGCGAAAATGTTTCCCCAACTCCTGACACCCGACTTAGCAGCGGTTCTACCGGCCCGAATCGAGGGACAGCCAGGCTCGAATCGAGGGACAGCCAGAGAATCAACAAGCAGAGAAGGACTCCCATCCCATGAACTTGCTAAAGAGTGTCGAATCCAGCAGAAAACCAACCGGTCAATCGATGCCTGCTCTGATTTCGCTCAAACTCAACTTTTCAGGCCAAGGTCCCCGAACGATTCGCATCGCATGAAAACTCATCGGAACATGCAATTGGTAGTAACAACCTGGAAACGTCAGGGGATTCATCGGCAACAGATCAAAAATCCGAAGAAAACACAGACCCTTTCGCCCAGGCTTCTTTTAATCGAAGACTAAGTCGCATGGCATGAGTCCATCATTCGAATCGTATGGAGCAACTTCCGCATGGCGGCAACCAGCCCGCTTTCACGAGAGATCGTCACTTTTTCATTGCGATTCTCTTCCGCGGCTCAATCGGAAACAGCAAGTCTGTGGCGGAAGTCATTGCCTGGCCCCACCACTTCACTCGCTCTCTAAATGTGAGTTCAGTTCCCAATTGAATCTAACCAGAACTGGTCGGCAAGAATCTCTGCCTGCCCCGAGCAGCCTTCTCCCCAAATAGCTGCGTGGCCTCCAACGTCTGTTGGCAAAAGCGATTGCCTAACCCCAGGGTGTCACCCGCCCCAAGGACCTCCGATACATTCACTCAAATTTCTCTATTCGGGACGGGAGCGGATAGTCGCAAACAGATCACACCGAGCCGTCTTTGAGTGGAAGCAACAAATCAGCAAGCAAACGCAAACTGCTTTTAATGGTGACCAATCCAAATGAGCAGCAATAGGGAGTCAAAACGCCTTGGCGACTCAGAATGCGTTAGATAGGTGCGAGCCGAATATCCGTGAGCGCGCACGAAAAAACCCGCTTCGGCTGGCGACAGTCCGAAGCGGGCTTCCGTTGATTTTTTGGTGATGAATTCAGTCCGTAGACATCTTTTCTGCTGAGGTGGGCGAGAGTAGTCGATCACGGATTCAACTAATCCGGTCACCCGGAAAAGTCATATTCTAAGAATCCTTAGAAAGGAGGTGATCCAGCCGCAGGTTCCCCTACGGCTACCTTGTTACGACTTAGTCCCAATTGTCGAGCTGACCTTCGGCGCCTGCCTCTCTTGCGAGTTAGCTTAGCGACTTCGGGCCCTCCCAACTTTCGTGGCTTGACGGGCGGTGTGTACAAGGCTCAGGAACACATTCACCGCAGTATGCTGACCTGCGATTACTAGCGATTCCGGCTTCATGCAGGCGAGTTGCAGCCTGCAATCCGAACT
>JAQWPZ010000021.1 GCA_029245125.1 Rubripirellula sp. | reverse complement strand
CGACATGCGGACGGCCATCAGCACTATCCGGGTAACAGTTGGCCGTTGGGGAATTCCGAATCACACCGCAGTCCTAAAGAACTTTACGAGAACGACCGTGAGATCTCCGCCGGTCTCGACAAGTGCTTCACGCCCGATCTGTTTACCGCTCGCGCAAAAAAGTGGGTGATGGATCATTGTGCTGCGAATGCCAGGCAACCCTTCTTTCTGTACTTGGCGTTTGACACGCCGCACGCGGCCCTGCAACTCCCCACAACCCGTTACCCAGACGGTTCTGGAACGAGTGGTGGTGTGCAATGGATTGGTACACCGGGTCACATGATCAACACGGCGGAAGGTGAAATCGATGCCTGGCGGCATCCGGATTACGTGGGAAAAGGCTGGACTAATGAGGAAGAGCGTTTTGCCACGCTCGTTCGCCGCATGGACGATTGCGTAGGCGACCTGCTCCAGACGCTGCGAGATCTTAAGATTGACGACAACACACTCGTGGTTTTCAGCGCGGACAATGGCCCACACGATGTCCACTATCTGGCGGGAGGCAGTTACAGCGCAACTGCTTTCGATTCGTTTGGCCCCTTCGAGGGTATTAAGCGAGACTGTTACGAGGGCGGTGTCCGTCAGCCGACGCTTGCCTGGTGGCCAAACAAGATTACGGCAGGGCAGACCAACAACACGCCGTCACAATTTCAGGATTGGATGGCAACCTTCTGTGATTTGGCCGGGTTGCCCACACCGGCTCGCAGTGACGGTGTCTCGCTTGTGCCGACCCTCACCGGAAACGGCAGCCAACGTGACGGCATTGTCTACGTGGAATTCAATCAACCTGGTCGCGTGCCGCGTTACCCCGAGTTCACGAACCACGGTAAGGACCCACGCGGTAATCAGCAGGTCATCTTTGTCGATGGATACAAGGGAATTCGCAACGGCATACGCTCGCATGCCGACGATTTTCAAATTTTTGATGTCAGACATGATCTCAAGGAAGCGACCAATCTCTTCACGCATCTTCCGGATGGTCAGTCGGCTTACTTGAAGGATCTGCAGCAGCGAATGAAGGATCGTGTGCTTCAGGTACGGCAGATCGAAAAAGATGATCCTTTTGATCCGGGGGCCGACAAAGTTGAGTCACGACCGTATGACGTAGAGCTTGTTCCCTCCGTGAATCTGGATGTCACTTCAGGTGTCGAGTTGGCAACATACGAGGGACCATGGCCTTGGGTTCCGGAGTTCGATGAACTCAAACCACTGAGCACCGATACCGCTGCGACTTTCGCCGTGGAGAAGCAGCTCTCGCGATCCAATGACGCAGGGCTTTGCTACCGCGGATTCCTGCGAGTTCCCGCCGACGGCACTTGGACGTTCTACGCGACATCGGATGCGGGCACACATTTGCGGATTCATCAATCTCAGGTAATTGACGATGACTTCAATCATGATGGATCCGAAGCGAGCGGGGAAATCCGCCTCAAGGCAGGCCTGCATCCATTCACTCTTTACTATCGAACCGCTGACGGCACACCGGCTTTAACGCTGCGATGGTCCAGTCAGGGAACGCCTAAACAAATCATTCCTGAAACGTGTCTGTTCCGCGGCAAATTTTCTCATGCTGGAGCAAAACAATGAAACACGCACGCACCGTTTTGACAGCACTGATGAGTGCGGCCATGGTGGTCAGCGTTTCATCGGTGATAGCAGCGCAAGACACGACCCGCCCCAACATCGTCTTGATCATGGCGGAAGATATTGGGAATGACCTGGCTTGCTACGGTACCGAAGGAGTCAAAACGCCGATCCTCGACAAGTTGGCTGACAGTGGAATTCGTTACACGCGTTTCTACACCAACTCCCCCATTTGTTCGCCGAGTCGCACCGCGCTGATGCTCGGCATGTATCAGACGTCTAGTAATGGTCACAACCATCGCAGCAAAGTGGAGGGTGCTCCGGGGCTTCATTACCTGACCCACTATCTGCGGCAAGCTGGATATGTGAATCGTCTCGGGTCGAAAGTGATCAAACGCAAAAGCGGCAAGACGGATATCAATGTACAGCTCGATGAACGCATGTTTGATAAATCGAAGCCAAAGTCGGGGCAGCCCTTTTTTCAGCAAATCCAGCTTCAGGTAACGCACCGCCAGGCCAATGATTCACGTTGGCAGGATTTGCGTGCCAGTAAAAAAAATCCGGTGAAGACCGCTGAGGTTGAGATACCACCCTACCTTCCCGACACACCGGAAGTGCGGCTGGATTGGGCGACTTATCTCGACCAGATTGAACAGGCGGATCTGGAGACAGGGCTAATTCTTACCGACCTCAAAAGGAAAGCTGAGCTCGAGAATTCAATCGTCATCTGGATCGGTGATAACGGTCGTTGTCAGATTCGCGGCAAAGGGTATCTCTACGAAGATGGTATTCGTTGTCCGTTGATCATTTGCGGCAAGGGGATCGAACGGGGTAAAGTCCTCGATGACTTGGTCTCGGGCATTGACCTAACCGCCACCATTTTAGCTCTCGCTGGAATCGAGCTCCCACCGCAAATGCAGGGTCAAGCGTTTCTTGCCAATCCTGAATATCAAAAGAAAGATTATGTGTTTTGTGCGCGTGATCGCTGGGACGAGATCGTCGATTGCAGTCGTGTGATCGTGGGTAAACGGTACAAATACATTTATAACTTTATGCCGGAGGTCCCATTCGACGCTGGCCAGAAGTATCTTGACGCCGACAATGTCAGACCTCTCTTGCCACTGCTTCGAGAAATGCACAAACGGGGAAAGCTGACTTCGGAACAGTCTTACTTCTTCAGGCCTAGCAAGGAGATCGAGCAGTTCTATGACCTCGATGCCGATCCGTGGGAGCTTAATAACCTCGCAGCATCCTCTGAGCATCAGAACAAGAGAGCAGAGTTGCGGGAAAAACTGTTTCAATGGATCGGGTGGGCGAATGACCACGGTCTGGAAAAGGCACCAGACGGAAGTTGGAAGCCGAAGCAGGAAGAGAGAACGGCAAGGTCAAGATAGAATCGCAGTCAACTTGTCTCCTGCGAGCAGCCACGCAGGTCCATTACCTTTGAGAGCATGTGAAAGCGTCACCGTGATGAAAGCCTATTGCCTTCTTGTATCCCTGATTCTTGTTGCAAGTGCCTCGCCACTGCTCGGAGCGGACCGCCCGCCCAACGTCCTGATTTTCCTGATGGACGATATGGGTTACGGCGATGTGAACGCGTTAAATTCCGAAGGTGCTGGCTTCGCCACACCGAACCTCGATGCGCTGGTGGCAAAGGGAGTCACTTTTACGCAGGCCCACTCGTCCGCTTCGGTATGCGCCCCAACTCGCTACGCGCTGCTCACGGGTAACCACGTTTATCGCGGGCGTTTGCCGGGGGGCACTTGGTCTCATTTTGACGGCAGTCAGATTTTGCCAGGACAGCAGACGATCGCGGATCAGTTGCGAGACGCGGGATACACCACCGCCTTCTTTGGAAAGGGGCACCTCGGTTCAACCTTTCGCCGCAAGGACGATAAGCTGGCGAAAAACTTTCGCGACGCGGATCTTTCACAACGTTTTCGAGATGGCCCGCGCGATCACGGATTTGACTATTCACTCACCTTGCCGGCGGGCATTCAGGCAGAACCCTATGCATTTTTCCAGAATGATCGGCTGACGCGATGGAACAATGAACGGATGGCTTGGGAGTCCTTTGAGAACGATACAGAGGCCCGCCAATACTTTCGCACTGAAAAGCGTGGCAAGAAGAAGTCGGTATATGCGATGGACAACTGGAGCACCGAGACAGTTGGACCGCTGCTCATGCGCGACGCGCTCGGCTTTATCGATCGACACGTTACCGTGAAGGGAAAGGAACGACCTTTTTACATTCATTACTGCTCGCAAGCAGGGCATTCACCTTACGCCCCTCCCGTCGCGTTCAATCCGGACGATCCGATGAACACCACTGAGCTCACTGCCCCTGGTGCCGTTGCTATCGCAGGGCAGACGGTCAACAAGCGGACCGACATGATCCTGGAAGCCGATGTCGCGCTGGGCTTGTTTATCGACAAACTTACTGACTTGGGGATTCTGGAAGAGACCCTGATTCTGTTCACCAGCGACAACGGCGTGGCCGTTGGCCCTAGTTCTACTTGGTCGAATCCGAGTTACCGGGACGTCAAAGACGATATCCCATACGGTGGTGATCGCTTGGAGGTGAGTCCGCAGGATCCACAACGGATTCATCGGAATGGCCAAGGTGTCGCGGATGACGGAAGTCCGCTGCGTGGTGAAAAAGGCTTTGTCTACGAAGGCGGCCACCGCATCCCCTTCATCGTCCGTTGGGATAACGGGATTCCAGCAAATCATATGGTGCGTGATCAGCTCATCGGGCTACACGATGTCTTCGCTACGATCGCCACGATCGCGGGCGCGAAGATAGACGGGGATCAAGCTCATGACAGTTATGATTTTTCCAAAGTTTGGCAGGCTCCAGCGGCCAAGCATCCGCTCGTCCGCACCTCTCTTTTCATTCAATCCAACCGGCCGTGGGAACAGAACAACAAAAAAGTCAACAACACCTGGGCGGCCTATCAGGCTACACAAGCGTCGGATTCGCTCGATCTGTGGAAGGGGGTGTTGGAAGCCAACATTCGCCAAGCCGATGG
This sequence comes from Rubripirellula sp., assembly GCA_029245125.1. Lineage (GTDB taxonomy): Bacteria > Planctomycetota > Planctomycetia > Pirellulales > Pirellulaceae > Rubripirellula. The sequence goes on along the minus strand of JAQWPZ010000021.1, from coordinate 2,363 downwards.
AAAGGCCAGGGCGAATGGCGTCGAGCTTTTTCACCTCACAAAGGATCCTTCGGAAAGCAACAGTCTCAGCGATACATCACGGCTCAAGGCGATCGAGCGTCAGTTTCGCACTCAGTCGAACCAACCCCGTACTGCGCCCTGATAAGCAGCAGCGGGTCGTTTGAATCAGCAGGAGCGATCTGTAAGCGTCAATCGCGACCTGTCCACGAAAAGCCCGCTTACCGACCTGTTTCGCATTGATCCCCGCGAGCGGAAATGTCGTCTTGGGATCCTGCCTCAGGGAGCAGGACGAAGTCATTGTTCAGGATCAGGGTGTCGTCTCAAAATACTCATCTGGCAAAAGACGCGGCTGGGAATTTAACCTTTCGAGCTGCAGCCGTTCAGCTTGGGTCAAGCGAAGTCGAGTGCGGAAAAAATCTTGTCGCACTCAAGTTACGGCAGCCTTCTCGGAAATTAGCGTCGTTGATTCCCGGGGACGTTGGCGACAGCTCGAAGTTTTCAAATCACGCGCCCGCACCGCAGAGGAGATTGACTTATGCCGGAAGGTTTTTCAGGCATCACTGGGCACTTGGCTGACCAAACTTTCTAATGCAGCCTGGATGGCGATTTCTTGCCGCTCGCGATGGAGAAAATAATTCACTGTCTGGTAGCCGCATTGCTGCAGCAGCTTCATCGCATGTTCGTAGCCGTCGGCGACTCGCAGCGGTGTGTGTGCATCGGAGCCGAGAGTGATCGGGATATTTCGCTGCCGCATCTCGCGGAGCATATCGGGAAACGGATTCATCTCGGAAATCGTCTTCAGAACGCCCGAGGTGTTCAATTCCATCGCGACACCGGTTGCCGCGATTCGGTCGAGTGCGTCGCAGATCGTCGGCATGATCTCCTGGGGATCCCACTGCTCGGCTGTAAAGTTTTTGATCAAATCCGGGTGCGAGATGGAATCAAATAAACCGGTTTCAGCCGACTGGGCCAGCATTCGGAAATAGGTGCGCTGGACTTCGCGTCCATCGGCATCCCAAAACTTTTGGCGGAATTCCTCGATCTGGGGATGAACCGAACCGAGTACGAAATGAAAGTCAGCCGTTTGTAGTTGGTTTTCAACGTATTGCTCATAGCCCTCGAAGTAGTCGGCTTCCAAACCTAGCCGGACATCGATTCGGCCATCCCATTCCTGACGTGTCGATTCTACCAAGTCTACGTATTCGTCGAATTGATCCTCTCGCATCCGAACTCGAGCTGAAAAGCCGTCGGGCATCGGGTTGTGACAGGTAACAATCAAGCCTCTGAGGCCACGGTCGAATGCGACTGCTGCGTACTCGGTCGGCATCCCATCGGCGTGCATGCACAGCGGGGTGTGCGAGTGGGATTCGTAAACAATGCGTTCGGACACCTGGGCCACTTCCTTTCAAACGTCGCGCGATCAAGTCGGCTAAACTAACGGTGCGGATCTCGATGGGGTCGAGGAGTTCGATGGAAACAAACCCCATCGTTCCTCTTGAAATCATCAAACAGTGTCATTGTAGGACGCAGTCACCATTGGGTTCAGTCACTTCAGAATTCGATCACGTCCGACCCCGATAACTGTAGCCCTCGATTCATTAACGGCAAGCCACAGAATCAGCCATGCACCCCCTCTTGCGAACGTTCTTCGTTTTTTTTGCTCTCCCGCTGGCTATCGTACCGAGGATTGTGCGGGCGACTGATACGCCCAACGTCTTATTTATCTCAGTGGATGACTTGGCTTGCACGCTCGGTTGCTACGGGGATTTAATTGCCAAGACGCCCCGCCTTGATGCCCTGGCGGCAAGTGGTGTTTGTTTTCAAAGAGCCTACAACCAATTGCCGCTTTGCAATCCTACGCGGGCATCATTAATGACTGGATTGCGGCCTGATCAGATTCGCGTCTACGACTTGGATCGGCATTTTCGTGAAGAAGTTCCTGATGTTGTCACAATACCGCAAGCGTTCCGGCAGGCGGGCTACTTCGCGGCTCGTGTCGGAAAGATTTACCACTACAACGTCCCGGCGGCGATTGGTACCGATGGGTTTGATGATCCGCCCAGTTGGCAACAGGTAGTGAACCCCAGGGGCCGCGATAAAACGGATGAACATTTGGTTTTCAACGCCGAGCCCCACCGGAAAATCAGCGGAGCGTTGAGTTGGTTGGCGGCGGAGGGGCGTGACGAAGAGCAGACCGACGGGATGATCGCTAGCGAGGCGATTCGCTTGATGGAGCAGAAGCGGACCGAGCCGTTTTTTATGGCGGTGGGATTTTTTCGGCCACACACCCCGTATGTTGCCCCCCACAAATATTTCGACAAGTATACGTTGGATGAGTTGCGATTGCCGTATGCTCCACCCAC
>JAQWPZ010000019.1 GCA_029245125.1 Rubripirellula sp. | reverse complement strand
ATGGTTTTTTATAGCACCAGTACTTTTTCCTTCATTATAAGAATTAATAAATCTCTCATCTTGCATAAAATCAAATACATGATTAGCTGCTAGGCCATCTCCTATATAGCTAGATTTTTTAGTAATAAAATAATTTCCATTTATAAAAATTTTAACTTTTCTAATAAAATTTCTAGGAATACGAAAAAAAGTACTAAATAATGATCCAAATGGCTCTTTCTTTTTTAGTATTTTGTGAAGTAAATTTTTCATAATTTAAGCTTAATCTAGACTCGCGATGAAGCGGTTCAGGCATTGGTGAAATTGCAAGAATCCAACGACGTGGATGTGTTGCTAGCGGCGATCGGTGAGTTGGATACCGATGATCTTGATCAGGCAAGAGCGACGCGGCAGTTAGCTGGCATGTTGCTGCGATTGCCAGTACAGCTTCTGAAAGATCAATCTGAATCACTTCAAGAGGAACTGATCTCTGACGATGAATTGCGAAGCGCAATCGGTGCAGCTGGATTGATCACGGCTGGTGAAAAGAACGTTGTCTTGGCGAAACTTGATCAAGATCCTGATGTGCAAAGAGCGATGCTGTCTGCTGTCTCGTTGCTCCCCAAGGCGGAGTTGCGTAACTCCTTGAGAGAGGATGTGGTGGGTGTGCTCGAGCGTTCGAAGGGTAAGCGTGTTGTCCGTGCCGCGATCACGGCCCTCGGTTTTATTCCCGCTGACGGTGCCGACACCTTTGATCGATTAGCGATTTATGTCGATGATGATGGTCTTCGTGATGCCGCGGTCAAGACTTTGTTGACCATCCCCAGAGAGCAACAAAACCCAGAAACCTGTGAGCGGTTGGTGAAGGGGTTGGTCAGGTATGCCGAGGACATGCCGCCAGCGAACCGAACAAGTGACAAATTTGTCGACGCGATGCAGTTGGTCGATCAGTTGATGGCGAATTTGCCTTCGGCAATGGCTAGGCAGTTTCGAGATCGGCTCAGCGAGATCACCGTTCGAGTTGTTCGCATTCGGACGGTGGAAGAGGAAATGCGTTATGACGTACCTTATTTCGCCGTCGAGGCGGGTAAGTCGGTTCAGGTGGTTTTGGAAAACCATGATTTGATGCCACACAACCTCGTCATCACGGCCCCTGATTCGCTGAAAGAAGTTGCGATGCTGGGCTTGCAGGTCGGACCGGATAAGGGTTGGAAAGGACTCCCCTATGTGCCCGAGTCCGCCAAAGTTTTGCACGCGAGCGAGATGGTGGCTCCCGATCGGCAAGCCCGATTGACTTTCACCGCTCCCACACAGCCGGGGGAATACCCGTATGTCTGCACTTTTCCGCAGCATTGGTATCGCATGTACGGGGTAATGGTCGTCGTGGAGGATTTGGATCGCTGGTTGAAAGATCCGGTGGAGCCTGCAAATCCGATCGGCAGTAATCGCTCGTTTGTGCAAGCTTGGTCCGTTGATGACCTTAAGCCCGATATGGAGTCTCAACTGCGAGGCCGATCAACAGAGATTGGGAAGCGTTTATTTGCCGAAGCGTCTTGTGCCGGTTGTCACAAAATGGCGGGCGAGGGAGGCGTGATCGGTCCCGATTTGACCGGCATCATGGAACGCTGGAAAGGTGACAAGGTAGGAGTGCTGCGAGAAGTTTTGGAACCTTCGCACAAAGTTGATGCGAAGTATGTGATGCAAAGAATTCTGACCGTCGATGGTCGAACCGTGACCGGGGTTTTGGTCGAAGAGAATGACGACGTTGTCAAGTTGTTGACGAATCCTGAATCGGAAGAGCCAACCGTTGTCGCGCAAGACGATATCGAAGCGATGGTTCCTTCCTCGGTGTCGATGATGCCAAAGGCCTTGATGGATCAGTACACGAAGGACGAGATCTTTGAGTTGTTAGCGTACTTGTTCCAGGAGTAAACAGGTTTTTTTCGGTCTTCGTCCGCACGGTTTGATGGTTCGTTTTAGGTGTGGATTTCTTTACGTAGCCGGCGTGAGCCAGCGAACCTGAAACGGTCTCAATTCGATCGGAGCGTCGGGCTCAAGTTGTTCTTCAGCGAGTTGGTCCAATCTCAATTGTTGTGGGACATCCGTTGCTGCAATCGTTTTTGGCTCGTCGGTCAAGTTGACCAACACCGCGAGTTGGTGATCGCCATGCTGGCGGATCCAAGCTAACCGGCCATCACCGGGAAGGTCGATCACTTGCATGCTCGCCGCAGGATGAAATGCCTTTTGTTCTGATCGTACCTGCAACAGTCGTCGGTAGCCGTCGAAAACCCGACGTTGCAAGCTGTACGGGTTGTCTAACGCGGACTCCAATTCACTTCTTTCGTACTTATGCCGGTTGATGCGTCGGTTCTGACCTGATGTCTCGACGCCGGCTTGGTCGTTTGGGGTGCCGACCAGGCTGTGAAAGTAGATGGCCGGCATTCCTTGAATTGAAAGCATGACCGCCTGAGTCGCTAGGAACCGTCGCGAATGCTCGGCAGCGGGGACTTGATTGCGATCCGCAACGGCATCCAAGTAAGAGATGTTTAGCTCATAAGGGGAGTTGCTGCCATCGCTTTGTTGTCGGGTGCTGACACGACCACCATGGCTGCAAACAATCTCAGCGAGTCGTTCGACTCGTTCAGGTGCCACGATTCCTTCGAGTGGGCGAACGCCAACACCATCGTGTGAGGCAGTGAAATTGAAGAACGTCGTATTGTCGGTTGGCGGCTTGAGGTCTTTTAGCCAATCTCGCAAGATCGATGTGTCGGCATGATGAATGGCGTCCAGCATCAACGGCGGCAAACTGAATTGGTAAACCATATGGGCTTCGTTGTTGCCATTGCCGAAATAGCTGATGTTTTCATCATGTGGGACATTGGTTTCTGTAAGGACCAGCGTGCCGGGGGCGACTCGGTCCAAGATGTAACGCATCAGTTGCACGGCAGCATGCGTTTGAGGCAAGTGGACGCAAGAAGTGCCCGGTTCCTTCCACAGAAACGCGATCGCATCCAGGCGGATAATGCGTGCGCCGCGGCGGGCGTATTCGACAAGCGTTCGGATCATCGCCAGCATGACTTTGGGATTCGCGTAATTCAAATCCACCTGGTCTTCACTGAACGTAGTCCAGATATGCTTGGTTCCGGTGTTTGAGTCGAACTGGGTCAGTAGCGGCAAACTTCGTGGTCGAACAACTTCCGACAAGTCGTCGCTGGGATTTTGATCAATGAAAAATTCGGCGTACTCCGGATCACCCGCCAGATATCGCTGAAACCATTCATGCTGCTGAGAGCAATGATTGAGCACCAAGTCGAACATCAATGTGAAATCTTCGCCAAGTGCTGCGATATCCGCCCACGTTCCCGACTCGGGATCAACGGCCAAGTAATCGATGACCGAGAATCCGTCATCGGTGGTGTAAGGACAAAACGGTAGCAGGTGCACGCAATCGATCAAATGCTGCAGTTCATGGTCGAGCAAGAACGACTGCTGTGCGGCCAGTGGATTCAGTTCGTCCTGGTGGACCTGATCGGCATAGGTGATCAGGACGACATCTCGTTCAGACCACAGATGGGTTTGCCCCGCCCTGGGACCGGTCACCGATTCGGCCGCAGTGAGTTCTGCGATCCCAGCGGCGAGAACCGATGGGACGGTTCCGTAAATCGTTTCAAGTAATGAGGTGGCGGTAGGGTCGAGTGTCATGATTCAGATGGTTGATATCCAGGGAACAAGATTTCCAACTGACAGCGGTGGAAGGCTGCACTCAGCTCAAAGATTGTCCTGGCCGGTAAAGTTTGTGACCAGAGCACGTAGTTTTCTGCGTAGAACGCTGTAACTAAAAAACGCTTTTCCAATCTCGTAGTTGTAGTCGACCATTTCATCCCGATACTCGGGGTCATCGATGATCTTTTGTACTTTGGCGACGACGTCTTTGGTCAGGTAGCCATCCATCGCAATTACCTTTGCTCCTTTCGGTTCGATGTCGGCGATGTAGATCGAATAACGATTCACCAATAGTGGCTTGCGGTAATAGAAGGCTTCCAACAATGCGTTGCCGAATCCTTCGTAGATGCTTGGGTACGTGATGAAATCTGCTTGCGAGTAGGCATCGGCCAGGGTGTAAATGCGGTGACCATCGGGTGCGATTGCACGCTTGTCGCCCACTAGTTTGTCGCAAAGAATCATATTCACGCCGTGAGATTCCGCCATGTCGCAGAGTGAATGCAAGTATTCATTACCTTCATCACCGCTAGCATGCGAAATCACCAATTTGCAGTGGTCGTTTTTTAATGCAGCGACCAACGAAATGGCGTGTTCGATTCCCTTGCGTGGCACAACGCGGGTGGGCTGCAGAAACATGATGTCATTTTCTTCAAGACCAATGTCCTTGCGGAATTTGAGCGCGTATTCATCGGGTTCGGGAGGTTCAGTTTCGAAGTCAAGAACGTTGGGAACCAAGATTGAGGATAATCCGCGGCGGTGGGCCAGATCCTGTTGTGCAAACGAATTGATGGTCACATTCTGAATCTGCGGCAGTGCCGGTTGAAACGCCATCCACAATAAGTCGGTGACCGCCGAGACACTGAAACGATCACGTTCCCAGTAGAAGTCATGGTGGTGGGCGATGGTCGGAAAACCAGTTTCCGCGATGAAATGGGTCAGCGCGACGCCAAGCGGTATGTTCATCGGAATGCAAAGTGCATTTTGAACAATCAATAGATCCAGGTTGTATCGCCGCGTGAACTCGTAGATCGTACCTTTCAGGTAATCAGCCAACGCGTAGATCCGCTGGGTGACATCGGGTGTTCGCGTTAAACCACCGAACGCGCGACGATTGATCCACTGGATATCCGAGTGTCCAAAATAAGCATGGGGGACAACCATGGAGGTCTCGTCATCGCGATCACTCATTCCTGAGTACCAGTGGCTGACGTGTCGATGGTCCCACAGCACTTGCGCCCACTTGGCGGTTTCCAGAGAAACACCATCGGTGCCGGCGAAGCGAGTTCCCACAAAGCCAATTTGAACGCCCATAGGTCCAATGCGGTTTGAGTTGAAAAAAGTGTGATGTTTGTCGCCGTCATGCAAAACGGCCTGTTCGTTCACCGCGCTATCGGTTTCTGGCCGCCTGTTTGGCCGGTAATCCTGGCGATCTAAGCCGACAAGATTTTTGGTGTTACTCGATTTCGATGCACTGTAGCAATTGCACTAGCTTTGTCAGTACCACATCGGGGTGCAGTGACCGGCAGCGTGGGTCGTCGGAGCGATCGCGGCAGCTGCGTTGGTCCCCTGCAAACCACGCCGTGCGGAAACCGGCTTGGGAAGCGGCCCAGACATCGTTCAGCATATCGTTGCCGACATAAACGGCTTGTTGGGGCAGGATTTCCCGTCTTGCGAGTGACTCACGCAGGGCGTCGAACAATCGAGGCCCAGGCTTCGCTTGTCGATATCGGTTTGAAAAGATGCACAAATCAAGATCAAATCCGGCGGTTTCAAGATTGGGTGAATCGGCGAGGTTTGTCACCAATGGCACCGTGAATATTTGTGCGTTACTGACGATTCCTAACCGCATTCCCGCCTCGCGGATCTGACCAATCAGATCGCTCGCACCAGGCATCGGCCATGTCTGGTTTGCGCGTGCCTCGTAATGACACGCCAGTTGCACGACCGTCTGGATTGGGCAATCGACTCCGGCAGCCGCTAGTGTCTTTCCCCAGGCTTCAATGATGTCAACTTCTGGTTTGGGGCAACGAACGCTTTTTCGCTGCTGGTTCATTTGTTCAATCTGGCGTTGCAAATCTGTGATTTGCAACGGTAGGGGGGCGGGTAGTTCCATCGCCGCCCATGCTTCCCGCAAGGCTTGCTCGTGAGGTGTGCTGTCTACCGATCCCACGTCCCCACTGCCACTGATCAGTAATGTGCCATAGACGTCGAATACGACGGCACGTATGTCCGGCAGGAATTGGATTCGAGGTTCCACGGTGGTTGGCTGTGGATTCATCGGGTGCCGGCAATCGATGATGGCGTTCAACCAGCCTGATCGTTCAGTCATCCAAAGTTTCCATACGGCAGGGGAAGAGGGGGCGGGCGGCGTGAATGGTTTCCAGAGCACTTCCCGCATTCAGTGGTGCATTGCAATGTGGATCGGTTTCGCAGGATAGTAATCGCCGATAGATCTGCTGCAGTTGTCGACCCTGGCTGCCAAGGGAATAGCTTTGATCAATCGATTCGGCGTTTTGCTGGAGTAGATCGGGATCTGCATCCTGATGCATCCAGCCGATCAGTTCGGCGGAATATTCTCGCACTGCCGCATCGAAACCTGAGTCGGTTGTGACCCGTTGAAGCACTTCGAGTTGACGTCGCGGAGTCAAGTGCGCGAAGTCGATCACATTTTCGGCGGGTGGGGACGCTGCATCTGGCAAGCGGGTGGCATCACTGGGGCGGAATGACTCGGGCACACTCCGCCAAGCTTTCGCAAAGATTTCAGAGCTTTCGCGTCGGCACTCTTGAATCCAATCTTTATCACCGGGAATTGGCAGCGCGTCGTAAAGTTTGGGTAGGCGAACATTGGACTGCTCAAAATCCGCCGTCACACTTTCGAGACGTCGCGCGATTACCTCACGCTGTGATAACCAGGGTTCCAGAAACGCCATGCCGAACCCTTCGGCCACACTTGTCGACAGAATGAATTGGCTGGCTGCTAAGTTATCGCCAAAGGAGATGTCTGGATGATGGGCTGCATCAAAAACGCTCCGAGGCGCGAACCGTTCGGCCGCTTGACGCCATCGTTCGTACGATTTTTTCTCCAGCGGATTGGTTGGGCAAAGGGTCAGCCCTGCATAGCAATTCGGTGGTGTCATTCGGCTGACAAATAGGAATTCCCCGACGTTCTTGCGGCGAATCCCACGGACCGGATACAGACACCAGTTCGCGTCACACGGAAGATCCATCGCTTGTCGCACTCGCTGAAGTGCAGAAGACCTGTCTGGATGCTGTGACGAAGCGGCAGTCACACTGTTAGGGAGGCAATGGCTTTGTGACCCAGGAATACCAATTTGGGACAGGATCTCGGCATCAAAGCGGGTCAGCGTTGCGTAGTGGATTTGGTTAGCAACCGGATAAATGAACGCATCGAGGTCAGCTCTTGTACGGGCGTTGGTGTTAACCGCCAAGTGAGCATAGTTTTCAGGCCGATTGTCTTCTGCAAAGTCGTGGATTTGAAGTAGCAGTCGCCACCCCGCAGTTGCCAATCGCTGGATCACCATTGGCACGGCAGCATTTTTCCCCAGGCTATGGTTGTGCCAGTGGATGACGGTTTGTTCCGGGCTAATCTGCAACGCCCGTGCTTGTTCATTCCATTCACGGAAAAGCTCACCGGCACGAGTTTCAAAATCGTGGGTGGACGTTTGTAGGGCAACCGAGTCGTAATCAAATCCGGGGAGAATGATCGATTCTGTCAAGCGGAGGGTTTGGTCGCTCAGTCCGCCAACGCGATCCCCGCTGAGCAGAAAGATGCGCTCGACATCTGGTTGTTCGGCAAGCCAACGCACATGATTCTCGACGACCTGCGTGACGCCACCACGCTCGAAATGACAATGGACGATGACGATATTCAAGATCGCGAGCGGGGTTGGCGGAACGTCGGATGGGCC
>JAQWPZ010000290.1 GCA_029245125.1 Rubripirellula sp. | reverse complement strand
GATTCGACTGTTTCCGATTCGTTACCGGCTCAGGCTGACGTACCGACCGCACGACAAACGCTTGATCAGTTGCGAGCTGAATTGCTCGATCAGCAACTGGTCGATGGCCATTGGGTGGGGGAGCTATCGCCATCGGCTTTGAGTACTGCGACGGCTGTCAGCGCGATCGCTGCTGTGTTGCTGAATCAGCCCGCCGCGGATCGAAATGAGTTAGCTGGCCAGCGACCGCCCTCGGATTCGATTTCTCGCTGGCACGATCAGGTCGGGCGTGGAATGGACTACCTGCGACGCCAGCAAAATCGCGACGGCGGATATGGGGATACGGATCGCAGTCATTCAAACATTGCCACCAGTTATCTTGTCTTGGCGGCTTCGACGCTGGCCGGTCGAGCGGTCGGGGAGGGGCTGCCGGAAGCACAACTCGATCAGTTGAATGCGTATTTGCGCGATGCCGGCGAACTTGACGCATTGCGGCAGCGATACGGAACAGACAAGACATTCGTCGTTCCGATTTTGACAAACTTGGCGATTGCCGGATTGGTGCCGTGGGAACAAGTACCGCGGTTGCCTTTCGAGGCGGCGGTATTTCCCCAATCGATGTACCGGCTGTTGCAGATGCCTGTGGTCAGCTACGCCATTCCTGCGCTGGTCGCGATCGGCCAGGCCAGGCATTTTTGTGGCCGCCAGGCATGGCTGCCGATCAGGATGGTTCGAGCTGCCTCGGTCGGCCGCACCATGGATGTTTTGCAACGCATGCAGCCTCAGAGTGGCGGTTACTTAGAAGCCACACCGCTCACTTCTTTTGTTGTGATGAGCTTGGCGGTAACTGGAAGAACCAATAATCAGGTGTGTGACCAAGGCTTGAAGTTCCTCGATCAGTCAATGAGCGAGGAGGGGAGTTGGCCCATCGATACAAACTTGGCGACCTGGGTGACCTCGCTGGCGATGGAGGCACTGTCGAGTGATCCTCAGGACGATGGTCGCTGGTGTGACGAGGCCTTGATCGATTGGCATCTCGGTTGTCAGCATCGACAACGGCATCCTTTCACAGGGGCCGAGCCGGGGGGCTGGGGATGGAGTGATCTCAGTGGGGCAGTGCCCGATAGTGACGATACTCCCGCCGCGATCTTAGCGCTCAAAGATGCTCGTAATTGGGTTAGAGATCCGCAGCGGCGTCGGCAGATGGATGAGGCGGTAGTGGCCGGGGTGGGCTGGTTGCAGCGTTTGCAAAATCGCGACGGTGGATGGCCAACTTTTTGCCGAGGCTGGGGGAAGTTGCCGTTTGATCGCAGTAGTAACGATTTGACTGCTCACGCCCTTCGCGCGTTGTCAGTTGCCTCGGCCACCCCGGAATTTCGATCTTCCGCGACGTGTCGCCGTGCGGTCCGATTTCTGCTGAAGCAACAGCAAGACGATGGCAGTTGGTTGCCGCTCTGGTTTGGGAACCAGGATCGGGATGATGAATCGAACCCCGTCTACGGGACCGCGAAAGTCTTGGCAACCGTTACGACGGGAGTCCTGCCACAATCGGCGGTCAAACGAGGGCGTGATTATTTGATCCGGCATCAGAATGCCGACGGGGGTTGGGGCGGCGGCCCATCGGTTTCTGCCTGGTGGGGGAACCAACAAGTCCCTGCCAAGTCAGAACCCAGTGGAACCGGGCCGGAAGAGCTCGGAATGGGCTCACAAAGCCATGCAACGGGGGCTCAATACAGCGGAACGGGGGCTCAATACAGCGGAACGGGGGCAAGAAATTGTGGCGTTGGAGCTGGAGAGGTGTTGTCGGGCAAACTGATGCAATCCCCCAATCCGGCCTGGATCAGCAGTGTCGAGGAGACCGCTCTCGCGTTGGATGCTCTCGTCAGCGTGGCCTTGGTCAGCAATCGGGCGGAGTCAGATCTCGGGGAAGATAGGCCAACTGAGCGAAACCAGAGTCGTGATTTAGGTGAGAAAACAGCTGCGAGTGGCGGAAATCAGCGTTCTAGCGATCGCATGATCGGTCGTGCGGGAACTTCCACGGTGGAACAGTCGCATCGTGAGGCTATAATCCGAGGCGTTGAGTGGCTGTTGAGGAGCGTGGCGGGTGATCGTCATCGCGAACCATGGCCGATCGGGTTTTATTTCGCCAAGCTGTGGTACCACGAGAGGCTCTACCCGTTGATTTTTACGGTTTCCGCCCTCGGAAAATACAACAGCCTGGTAACAGAGCAGCCAAATGCCTGTTGGCCCCGATGAAACAATCCGCCCCCGTGTTTGACCATGACTGAGGTAACGCGTTTGTCAACTGGAATCAGCCCCACCGACACCTCGGCGAACGAGTCCTCCTCGGGAGGAAGAACGCCTCGTCGAAAAACGAGCCATCTGAAAGATGTTCCGGAGACCCTGGAATTGCGAGAGAGTCTGCAGGCTCGTTGCGAGGAAATCGCGGCACGCCTCGACCGCTCGGTGCCGATGACCAAGGACCAGATGGAACAGATCGCCCGCCGAGCCCTGGAGGAGGCGGATCTGCCAGAGGGGTACTTGGGGTGGATGATGGTCATGATCAGTGGTGCTTTTTGGCGCGACGAACTGAAGTCGGTTCCGCCAGAGCGGCGATTGTTTTTGCTGCCTCATTGTTTGAAGCATGCCGAGGGTTGCCCGGCCGAATACGACCAGTTCGGCATGAATTGCAAGGAGTGTGGGGCCTGTAGCATCGCCGACTTCCGCGGTTTGGCCGAGGAGATGGGCTATCGCGTGTTGGTGGCCGAGGGATCGCCGGTTGTTTTGAAAATCATCGTCGGTGGATACGTCGATGCCGTGGTTGGGGTGGCTTGTCTAAACGTCCTGGAAAAAGCAATTGACAAAGTCTTGCTGGCCGGAATCCCATGCATGGCAGTTCCCTTGTTGAGCAGTGATTGCCGCAACACCAAGGTTGACGAGGCGTGGGTCGATCAAATGATCCGAACGCCCTATGAGCCTGCCGCGAAAACAACGCGAAGTTACGTTCACCTGATGAGGGCAGCTAGCGATTTGTTCAGCCCAAGTTCGTTGGATCGCGTTGCCCCAAGGCTTCGCAGCCAGCAACCTCTGAACGAGCAAGCGGTTACGCAAGAGACGATCGAGTCGATGGATACGATCGCCGCCACCGAACAAATCGCATACGACTTCCTGAGTCGTGGTGGCAAACACTCGCGACCCTTCATCACTCTGGCAGCCTACGACGCAATGCTGGGTGGGAAATGCACCGGGAATGAAGGCTCGCAAGAGGTCGAAAAAATTCCGTTGGCCGTGCAGCGAGCGGCCATGAGCATCGAAACGTTTCACAAGGCCAGCCTGGTCCACGACGACATCGAAGACGACGATGCCTTTCGATATGGGCAGTTGGCCGTGCATCGCAGGTTCGGCTTGCCGACGGCGATCAATGTTGGCGATTACCTGATCGGCTTGGGGTATCGCCTGCTCAGCCGGAGTGATGATGATAACAGCATCAATGGTGACGCTCGGTTGGAAGTCCTCGATACCCTGGCTGCTGCTCATACGCGTTTAGCCGAAGGTCAGGGAGCCGAGTTGTTGTGGCGGGATTCAAAAGATCGTCGCCTAACCCCACTGGATGCGTTGAAAGTTTACGCGCTCAAGACGGCGCCCGCTTTCGAGGCTGCCCTGCTAAGTGGAATTCGCTTGGCGACAGATGCGGGGCCTTACCATGCGGCGGTGCGAACCTTCAGTCGAAACCTCGGAGTGGCCTTTCAGATCTTGAATGATCTGGGGGATTGGTCCGGTGACGACTCGAATAAATTGTCCGCCGGCGGAGATGTATTTGGTGGTCGGCCGACGTTGTTGTGGGCGTTGGCGCTGCAGGCACTCCCTGAGCCTGATCAAAATGAATTGTTGAAGTTGGCCGAGGCTGATTGCGGGTTGACTGATGCCGAGCGATTGGCCGCTGTTCGACGCTTGTATGACAAAGCGGACGTTTTCGAAACCGCCTTGCACTTAGTTGACAAGCATCAGCAACGTGCTGAACAGGTTGCTGACGAAATTGATGTCGATGATTTGCGGCGGTTGCTTTATTTCCTTGTCGACACCGTGCTGGAAAGACCTGACTTGCCGACGCCGCCAGTCGTCTCGCTAGGTGTAGCAGTGCCCATCGTCACCAATTGATCTTCTGTCTTCACTGCGGTCACTTCTGCTTGAGTGCGGCCGGATGTCTGGCGCCGCCGCATCACCGAGTTCTTAAGGATCCTGTTCATGGGCGGTATCACGTCTTCAGGTGATTCACGAGTCGACATTCACCAGTTGCTGAACGAGTTTTACCCTCCTCCCAAGGGGCATTCTCAGCTTGGCGAATTCGACTCGGTCGAATCAGTGCCATCACCGAGTGATCGGCTGCTTGATCATCACGGGCACATGACCGTCGCGGTTGAGTCGCATTTCGGACAGAACGTCGATGTTCATGTCCATCGCTGCAAACGGCAGGGTGATTGGTACAGTCGCGAAATTACATTGATCACCCAGCAGTCGCAGCGCACCATCCAGTACGGAATTGTTCGTCTGGATACGACGAAGCTGGATGCAGAGGTGTGGCGAAAAATCGAATCTCAGCAGGTCCCACTCGGCCGCGCGTTGATCGAGCATGACGTGCTTCGGGAAGTGCAGATGTGCGAGTTGTGGAAAGTAACCGCCGGGCCCTGTTTGGCCGAGATGATGCATTTGCAATTGAATGATGAATTGTATGGGCGGACCGCATTGATTTACTGTGATGGGGTTCCCGCGATTGAATTGCTTGAAATTGTTGTCCCCGATTAAAGGGCTGTTGCCCGTTCAGTGTGCCGCCGGCGAAAAAAATTGCCGTTGGAATACGTTGTCGGTGGAGTGTGCTGCCGCCAGGTGATGGTAGTGATTACCCCGTTGTCAACGACGCCCGCAACAGGCTTGTCCCACGTAAGCATTGGTGAATTAACGTGATGTTTCGACTTGGAAGACTGTGTTTTACTGCTTGTTTGGCAATCGCGTTCGCGGGAATCGCTAATTCCCAGACGCCAGTTGAATTGAGTGCGACCGCAATGCGCGCTCTTGAACAGGGTGATCGGAAACTCGCGATTCAAACAGCTGGTGAAATGTTGAAAGCCAGCCCGCAAAATTCGGGCATCAAAATGCGCGCAGGAGACATCCTTTTGCGAGCTGGTGAATCGAAGCAGGCGGTGGTCCAATTTGATGCTTTTCTGAAAGAAGAACCTCAGCAGTTGCCCTACCTGTGGCAACGGGGGATCGCACTTTATTTCACCAGCGACTTTGCGGGCGGTGTTAAGCAATTCGAAGTGCATCGTGGTGTAAATCCTAACGATGTCGAGAATGCGGCGTGGCACTTTCTCTGTGTTGCGAGGGCTGAGTCGTTCGACAAGGCGAAGGGGATGGTCTTGCCTGCACCGGGGGATCCGCGGTTGCCCATGAAAGAGGTGTTGCAGATGCTGAATACCGGTGACACACAGGCCGTGATCGACCGCATTGAAAAAGAAACGGTGGGGACGCCGCGACGATCGCAAGCCGAGTTCTATGGTTACTTTTACTTAGGGCTTTATGAAGATGCCCAAGGTAACCGTGATGAAGCGTTGCGTTGGATGCGAAAGTCTGCCAAAGACGCGCCACGGAACTACATGGGGGACGTTGCTAGAGTCTACGCGGACTATCTTTCAAAATCGCAAAAGGTGAATCAATAGGCGGTTTCTGTTAGACTAGTGAGACCGCCGTCGTGGCCCCGCCCCGCTGTTACACAGCTCTCCACATTCAATGGTCTCTATGAAGCGATCTCATTCTCATCATTGCCGACGATTTGCACGACCTCAGACACGACGCGACATGCTGAGCCGTTGTGCCGGCGGTTTCGGTGCTGTTGCATTGAACGCTCTTTCGCGTGGTGCCGTGTCTGCGGCGACGGCGAATCCACTCGCTCCAAAGCCGACGCACTTTCCAGCGAAGGCAAAGAATGTAATCTTCCTGTACATGGACGGAGGTCCCAGTCAGGTCGACACGTTTGATTACAAACCCTTCTTGGAAAAGTACCACGGCCGTGACCCACGCGAGGTGATCGGCAAGTTGGCGCCGACACAGTTTGATAACGTTGGCAAGGTGCTCCAGCCTCAGTGGAAATTCAAGCAGCATGGTCAGGCTGGGCATTGGATCAGTTCGCTGTTTCCGTATCTGTCGGAGGTGGCAGATGATTTGGCGGTGGTCAAGTCGATGACTTCCAAATTCTCTGAGCACACTTCGGCCAACTATTTTTTGCATACCGGTAGCGGACTCCAGGGCCGTCCGAGCATGGGAGCTTGGCTGGGCTATGGCCTTGGTAGCGAGAATGAAAACTTGCCAGGCTTTGTCGTGCTCAATGGGGGTTTGATTCCGCCCGGTGGGTTGGACTGTTTTGGATCTGGTTTCTTGCCGTCGGCTTATCAAGGGTCTGTGTTCTTGCCGCAACAGCAACCGATCGCCAACATCCGGCCCTCGGAGTCTGATCCCCGCTTGCAACGCAATAAACTCGACTTGATTCGGCAATTCGACAATCAAGTCAATGATTCATTGAATTCAGAGGCTGAGATCGAAGCAGCAATCGTTAACAGCGAGACGGCCTTTCGAATGCAAACGGCTGTTCCTGAGTTGATGGAGCTGTCAGATGAGTCACAGGAAACAAAATCGCTGTACGGTTTGGACGCCGAATTCAAAAATACACAAACGTTCGGGATGCAATGCTTGGTCGCGCGGCGGTTGGTCCAGCGAGGTGTTCGCTTCATTGAACTGACATGCCCCGGTGGCAATGGTGATCGCTGGGACCAGCATTCGAATTTAGTCGACGGTCACAACAAGAATTGCCGAACCGTCGATCAACCGATCGCAGCATTGATTAAGGATTTGAAGCGAACCGGTCTATTTGATTCGACCCTAGTTGTGTGGAGTGGAGAGTTCGGTCGGACCCCCTTCGCTCAAGGATCCAATGGCCGCGATCACAATCCGTTCGGCTTCACCATTTGGATGGCTGGGGCTGGAGTGAAGGGTGGTGTTTCCGTGGGGCAAACAGACGAGTGGGGTTATCGAGCGGTCGAAAATCGCTTCGAGGTGCACGATCTGCACGCCACCATGTTGCACCTGCTAGGGATCGAACACACTCGCAGCACTTTTCGATTCAGCGGCCGTGATATGCGGCTAACCGATGTCCATGGTCGCGTGATGCAAGAGGTGGTCGCATGATCAATGTTTGTGCCGTTCTGAGGGATCACTCTATCCTGTTTGCGATCTTGATTGCGGGGTGCTTCCCTGCTTCCCAAACGATCGCCGCAGCTGAGGAGGCGTCGATTACCCAGGAGCAAACCGAATTCTTTGAGTCCAAGGTTCGTCCAATCTTGGTCGAGCATTGTTACGATTGCCACTCGATTGACGCAGAGGAAATAGAAGCCGGCCTCGTGCTTGATTCAAAATGGGGTTGGGAAACCGGGGGCGAATCGGGGCCTGCGATCGAACCGGGGGATGTCGATGAGAGTTTGTTGATCGACGCGATTCGATACGAAGAAGATGTCGTCAGTGGGATGCCGCCAAGGAGCAAGTTGCCCGATTCGGAAATCGAAATTTTGACAAAGTGGGTGGCGATGGGTGCACCCGATCCGCGAGCCAAGCAAGTCCCCAGCGACGAGAAAGTCTCGGCATTCAATTTGCAATCGCGTAAGGCCGAGCATTGGTCTTGGCGTCCGGTTTCGCCGTCCAACCCGCCGCAAGTCAGTGACAAAAGTTGGCCACAAAATGAGATCGATCAATTTGTGTTGGCGAAGCTTGAGCAAGCCGCGTTGATGCCGGCAGTCGATGCCGACAAGCAACTGTGGTTGCGAAGGGTTTACTTTGATTTAATCGGATTGCCGCCCACCGCCGAGCAGATGGAGACATTCCTGCAGGATGACTCTGGGGAAGCGTGCCAACACGTGGTTGATGAGTTACTGCGTTCGCCTCATTTTGGTGAGAAATGGGCGCGGCATTGGATGGACCTCGTGCGTTACGCGGAAACCTACGGCCATGAATTCGATTACCCCATTCATCACGCTACCGAGTATCGGGATTATTTGATTCGAGCATTCAACGCAGATGTGCCATTCGATCAGTTCGCCCGCGAACATATCGCCGGCGATTTGTTGCCGGAACCGCGACGGCATCCTGATCAGCAATTCAATGAATCGATCATTGGGACAGGATTTTGGTATTTGCACGAAGCCACTCACGCGCCAACCGATGTGTTGGGCAATGAATCCGACATCGTCGATAACCAGTTGGATGTTTTTGGGAAGGCCTTTCTCGGGCTGACGGTGGCGTGCGCTCGCTGTCACGATCACAAGTTCGATGCGATATCGACCGCGGATTACTACGCACTGAGTGCCTACCTGCAGAGTAGTTGTCGGCAAGAATTCTCGTTGGATGTTGGCGGGAAGGTCAAACAGCTAGCGGCTAAAATTGAGGGCCTAACGCAGCGTGCCAGCGATTTGGTGCAGCAAGTGGGCGAGAAAACAGAAGTCGATTGGAGACCTGGTCAATACTACGCGGCTGCTGCTGGTCTTCTCCGTGGTGTCGATTCGGTCAGCCCATTGTCCCGGATTGATTTCAACAAAGTGACCGCTGAAGCGGTCGCTAACGCTGCCGCACGGGAAGAACTCGATACCGACCGATTGCGGCGTTGGGTTGATCACTTTGCCGAGGTTCAGCGTGCAATCGCAGCGAGTGACGAGAGCTCGGTTGATGATCGAATCACCGTGCTTGCCGATTTTGTAGGCGATCAAATGCCTGCGGGATGGTCGGCATCTGGCGATGCTTTTCAGCACGTGGGAAGAGAGTTGCAACTGACCGTTGACGGCCAGCTAGCTATGCCGGGGACGATAACCAGTGGGTTGGTCAGCCGCAAGCAAACGGGCACTTTGCGCTCGCCAACCTTTGAGATTACCGGCAAGCAAATTCACCTGCGAATGCGTGGAGATGCAAATTTGACGGTTCGATTGGTGATCGATAACTACTACATGGCTCATTTCAACGGCCTGCTGTTTAAGGGAACATTCCTGAATGGGAAGGCGACCAACACGGCAGGGCAGTGGGCTTGGAAAACACTCGGTGGAGACGTGCGGAAGTATGTCGGCCATCGTGCTTATTTGGAGTTCATCGACAGTGGCGACGGATCCGTGGAAATTGATCAAGTGGTGATGACCGACGGAGGTCCACCGTCCATCGACATCGGCCCGTTGCCGACCCATGCTGCCTTTGCCAATCAAAAATGGCGTGAAGCCATTAATTCTCTTCGTGCCGGCCAAGGCTCTGAGTTGATGTCGGTGATGTTGGCCGCTGAGTTAACGACTCTCAAAGATCTCGCTCCTGCGATTGAACCCTTGCTCAATGAAGCAGGTGAAGCTTCGAACCAATTGCCGAGGCCGCGGATGGTCGTCGCGATGGCGCAAGGAACAGCGGAAGATGCGAACGTTTACATTCGTGGCAGTCATGGCAACTTGGGTCCGGAGGTTTCCGCCCGTTTCTTGGAGGCGTTGGGTGGCCGCCGTGGTGATCGCCTAGCATTGGCAGATCAAGTCGTCAGTGAAGAGAACCCTTTGACGGCACGGGTCGCTGTCAATCGGCTCTGGCACCATATGTTTGGACGCGGCATCGTTCCAACGGTCGATGATTTTGGCCCCCAGGGGCAACCAGCCACTCACCCTGCTTTGCTCGATTGGCTGGCTGCTGATTTTGTGGATCACGGTTGGTCGATGAAGCAGACGCTACGGAAGATCGCTTTGTCACGCACCTATCGACAATCGTCAATCGCGAACCCATCGCTTGCCAAGACGAAAATTGATGCCGTTGATCCTGGTAACGAGCTGTTGCACTGCATGCCGGTTCGACGCCTGCCTGCGGAGTCAATTCGGGATGCCATACTGTTAGTTGCCGGGACGTTGGATTCCAAGCAATTTGGGCCCAGCATCCCGACTCATCGCACCGCATTCATGACGGGACGTGGCGCACGGTCGAGTGGGCCGTTGGACGGTGCAAGAAGACGAAGCGTCTATTTGTCGGTGTATCGGAACTTTTTGAATCCGTTCATGCTGACCTTTGATACGCCCAGCCCGTTTGGTCCTCAGGGCCGCCGGAGTCGATCGAATGTCCCAGCGCAAGCACTCGCGATGATGAATGATCCTTTTGTGATCGATCAAGCAAAGCAGTGGGCGGAGCAATGGCTGAAAAAGGATTTGTCTGATTCTGAGCGGATTGCCGGTATGGTGCGTGCCGCTCACGGAGTGGAGCCAAATGCCGACCAATTGGCTGCATTGCAAGCGTTCATCGATCAACAGGCAGACATTTATGGAAAAGCTGATCAGCGGCGTTGGTTCGATTTGGCC
>JAQWPZ010000146.1 GCA_029245125.1 Rubripirellula sp. | reverse complement strand
GTCAAGCTACTTTGGGGTACTGCCAACATGTTCACCAACCCTCGTTTCATGCATGGAGCAGCGACAACGTGCAATGCGGATGTCTTTGCTTTCGCAGGAGCTCAAGTCAAGAAAGCGATGGAAGTTACGCTGCGGCTCGGTGGGGAAAACTACGTATTCTGGGGTGGGCGTGAAGGATATCAAAGCCTTTACAACACTGATATGAAGCGTGAAATGGATCACCTCGGTGCCTTCATGCACATGGCGGTTGATTACGCAAAAGAGATTGGATTCAAAGGACAGTTTCTGATCGAACCAAAGCCGAAGGAACCCACGAAGCATCAATACGATAGTGATGCGGCGGCCTGTTTGAACTTCCTGAGATCCTATGACTTGATGGATCATTTCAAATTGAATCTCGAAACCAACCACGCCACGTTAGCTGGTCACGAGATGATGCATGAAATCGACTACGCCGGCGCACAAGGTGGGTTGGGCAGCATCGATGCCAATACCGGTGACCCGTTGCTCGGGTGGGATACCGACCAGTTTGGCACAAGCTATTACCTCACCACTCAGGTCATGTATTACATTCTGAAGCATGGCGGTTTAGGCAGTGGCGGCGTCAACTTTGATGCGAAAGTTCGGCGCGAATCTTTTGAGCCGATCGATTTGTTTCATGCTCACGTCGGCAGCATGGATGCGTTCGCAAAAGGTTTGCGGATCGCTGCGGCGATTCGAGCAGATAACGCTATCGAAGGGTTTGTTTCCAAGCGTTACAGCAGTTGGGATGAAGGTATCGGTGCCAAGATTGAGGCTGGTGGCGTCACGCTGTCTGATCTTGAAGCCTATATGTTAGAGAAAGGCGATGCTGACGCGAATCAAAGCGGTCGGCAAGAGATGCTCGAAAATCTCGTCAACCGGTACCTCGATCGTCGTTAGTATTGCTGCCGACAGCAAGCTCCGCTCGGTCGCTTGAAGCCAGGAGCATGTGCTGATCAGCCGGATTCGCGATAACAGGATCACCGAGATTCATTTACTCGGTGTTGTGGAGAGAGTGTTCTTTGTTTCGGGATGCTTCGTGAATTTGACAATGTGGCTGCCTCAGAGAGGCGGCGTTTTCGATGCATTTATCCTTGGGGCTTATTCAATCGGCTAAACAGCAGACTGCCGCTTGGGTCTTGCGGCGGCCCTGTTAGTGAATGCCTGCGTCAATCACTCTGCGACTTTTTTTGCAGCGTGTTCCGTGAGCAGTATTCCTTCGATGGTGCGGGCCCCGTTTGCCACTGTTGGCGGGGGTTCCTTGCATACACCACGAGGTCGCTGAATCGTGGTGGAAGAATTGTTTCGATGTGTCGATCATCAATTCGGTACAATCGAGGACGATCGAATCGTCTGTTTTCACCGCAGCGTGGTTGAGTGTCATGGTGAATCCCAAATCTATCAGTTGCCCGCCGGACCGCGCGGGAAAAGGCTTGTCTATGAATACGAAGCTGGCTGCTTTTGGTTGTCTTTTCTTGTTGGCCTTTGGTGTGGGGGCGAAATCTATTTCGGCGGAGGAACGCCCCAATGTATTGTTCATCGCGATCGATGATCTGAATGACTGGGTTGGTTGCTTGAAGGGGCATCCCCAAGCGAAGACTCCCAACCTTGACCGACTTGCCGCTCGAGGAATGCTGTTCGCGAACGCTCACTGCGCGGCACCGGCATGTGATCCTTCTCGAGCTGCCGTTTTCAGTGGGCGGATGCCAAACGTGTCCAAGGTCTGGTCGAATGACTCGGGATCGATCAGCAAGGTTTATCCTGTCGCACGCGATTTACCCACTGCACTTAATGAAGCGGGATACCATACCGCTGGGACTGGGAAATTATTTGGCAAGCAAAGTCGTCAAAGGTTTCAGCAATACGAATCGTATGAGCAACGTTGGAGTCCGTTTTCTGGTGATGCCGTTGAGTACACGGAACAAGAGTTGTCCAGTAAGGGCACTCGGAACCCTCGGCACTTGTTGCAGGATAGCGGGGGGCGAGACGTTGTTTTACCGCTCAATCGAATGCCTTCTGACCGTCGTCCTCAAGAGAAGAAGGGTGAGTCATTCGATTGGGGTGGATTTGATCTTCCAGATACCGATTGGGGTGATACGCGGAGTGCCAATTGGGCGATTGATCGGTTGGGTGAGCAACATGATAAACCACTATTTCTGGGCGTCGGTTTTTACCGTCCGCACATTCCACTCTTTGCTCCTGCTCGCTTTTTCGAACGATTCAAGAATGATCCCGGAAAGTTGCCTCCTTACCGTCAAGATGATTTGGATGATCTGAGTCCGCAGGGAAAGTCATGGGCGATTGACGCGGTGACAGCTGGTTTACATTCAACGGTGGTCGAATACGACCAATGGCAGACCGCTGTCGAATCCTATTTGGCATGCGTGACTTATGTGGACCATGAGGTTGGCCGTGTCTTGGATGCGCTCGACAATTCGAGCATCGCGGACAACACGTTGGTTGTCCTGTGGTCTGATCATGGCTGGCAATTGGGTGAAAAAGATCATTGGGGCAAGTGGACTGGCTGGGAGCGATCGACCAAAGTTCCCCTGATCATTGTGCCCCCCAAGAATCAGGCTGCTGAATTTGCCAAGGCCGGTTCGGTATGTGAGGCACCAGTCGGCTTAATTGATCTATATCCGACGCTGATTGAGTTCTGTCAGATTCAAGGCCCGGCGATCCTCGATGGGGATTCCCTCGTGCCACTTCTCGAGAAGCCAACCTCACGATACCGCCAAACCACGTTGACAATGTTCGATCAAGGTAACGCATCGGTACGCGATCTTGACTGGCGTTACCTTCAATATGCGGATGGCAGCGAAGAGCTTTACCACTTGAAACATGATCCCAATGAGTGGACCAACTTAGCCACGATTGAAACTCATTCCGCAACCAAAATAAGGTTGAGAGCGGAACTTGAGCATCACCTTGCCAGATTTGAAACAGGATCGAATCGAGTTTCTTCTTCTCAGCTCAAGTGGTTGGGGAACTACCGGAAACAAGAGAATCTGCCCCGGCCGAGCGATATGCTCGTTCAAGGCGATCCGGAACCGCAGCTCTCCTCGGGATTCGTCAATCTCTACAACGGAAAGGATCTTGAGGGATGGACGGTACGCGGTGGACATTGCCAGTTTGAAGCAGTTGGCGACGTCATTGTGGGCACTTGCGTACCGGGGTCACCAAGCACCTATCTGTCAACCAATCGAACGAATTACAGTGATTTTATCTTCACTGCGGAGATCAAGCATGTGGTTGATGGAAACACTGGGTTTATGTTTCGTGCGGCAGCCAGAGTCGATGAATCGAAATCGAAACAACGCGAGCTTGTTTTTGGCCCGCAGTGTGAAATCGAAGCTTATTCCAAGCAGCGATTCTGGTCAGGTGGGATCTATGGTCAAAGCGCAGGCGGATGGATTTACCCAATGTGGTTGGAAGCTCACAAGGAAGCTCGGGAGTGTCTTAAGAAACAGGGCGAGTGGAATCGCGTTACGATCGAGGCTAAGGGTGACACGATCAAGACTTGGCTGAATGGACGGCCAGCAGCTCATTGGAAAACAGATCTCTATCAAGAAGGGTTCTTTGGTCTGCAGATTCACGCAGGCAGGAAAGGAACCATACACTTTCGCAACCTTAAGGTTAGGCAGCTTTAACTCACTCGGGAGCTTTGACTCACTCGGGAGCTTTGACGCGTCAGGGGACGCGTTTGAAAGCAACTAGGCGGCGGCGATGTATTCCGCCGACAGGTGTCGCAACCGTAGACGCGGTGTTGTGAAAGCCGTGTTCGCGATTGCAGGGCTGATAAGCGAACTGCGTGCCATTTTGCCTGACGCGTTCGGTTGATGACTGCAATCACTCTGCTGTGTCATCATAGATTGGTAGATGACGGTAATAGACTTCAAGATTCAGCAGATTCATCGTTGTGACGTAGAGTCTCCCAGCATGGATTGCCCATCGATCGGGAACCGGTCGCATCGGGTCCCAGCTTCCCGTAAGTGGACCGGTTTTGATCTGACCTTCCAGCAACAATGGGTTCAAAGATCGATTCCATTGGTACCAGGTTTCGCCACCCATGTGGAACATCACTTGGGTCGCGTAGTACCAGTAATAGGTGTCGCGTTGCGGCGACCGGAAGGTGCCATTCTCTGGGGAAAACTCGAGCAAATATTTCGATGCAGATTGCATGGCTGGATTTTCGCGACTCCAACCGGAGTACATCCGCATCAACATCCCAACTGCCGTCATGGTTGGAGTGGGTGTCCTGCCATGCCGCTGCGTTGGAGTGTCAGGAGCATAAGGATTGTATCGGTAGCGGTCTGGTCGCTCTGGGCTCTGCGCAATCTGCAGCCACTGGTTGATTCCGTCATAAGTTTTCTCTGGCACTTCGAGGCCAGATAGTTGGCCGCTTTTCAAAGCCATCATCATCCATCCGGTCACGCTGGTGTCGGAACTGATCTGTGGGGAGTATCGCCAAGCGCCTCGCTCGCGGTGTTGCGTCTCGATGATGTAATTCAAACAAGACTGAGCCGCTTGCCGCAGAGCGGAGTCTTGAGTCATGCCATAGGCTTCACAGAGTGCCAGGGATGCGATTCCGTGGCTGTAAAACGCAACATTCTGATCGCTGATCTGATTCTCACTTCGGTAGAGATCGCCATTGGCCTTCTGATGGCGTATCAAATACTGCAAGCCTCGATTGACCGTCTCGAGGTATTGGTGTTGCCGGTGGGTGTATCCCGCACCCTGGAAGGCAAGCAAGCAGAGCCCGGTCGCGGCAGTATCGCTTCGTAAAGCAACCTCTGTTCCATGGCCCTGCAAGGACCAACTTCCGTCTTCGTTCTGTGTCTTGGCCAGATAGGTGAGGCCCAATTCGATGGCTTGTTCGGTTGCAGGTCCAACCATGCCGGCTGGAGTTGGTGTTGCGCCTCCCTTCGTACGCATCACGCGACGAGAGAAGGATTGCACTGATGTCACCTGATTACCGGCGGGCGTGACCGGACCACCGACTTCGCGTTTGGGGCGGACGCCCCGGTTGATGTCCAACACCGATACACTTGGTTGTTCACGAGCCGGAATACCACCCACAGTCGATCGGGGTTGATTCGCTAAGCCAGCTAGGTCATCTGAGATCGGGCCATCGAAATCAGGCATCGCCATTGCCGCCGAGGGAATTTTGCCAACCCCTGCACGCCCGCCGGATGTTGCGGTGCGTCTAGGCGAGTCATCACTGTTCAGTCGGTCACTCATGGTTTCACCGATCGAATCTCCCGCCAAATTCATCGGTCCGTCAGGCAGTGATTGACCGGGGCTCACCGTGCCCGCTGGTGAAAATCCAGTTCCTATGCGTTGACCATTTCGTCCCGGTGCTCGACGAGCATTGCCCTCAGCGATCGTAGGAACGTTGCTTCCGGCTTGTTGCTGGCTTCTCGAAAATCGGCCCGTCGAGGAAATCGTCTCAACGGCCGGCAGACCTGAGGTGCCCTGAGGTTGATTCGTTAATTGGGCGCCAGTCGTTTGTCCTCGTCGCGTTAGAGCAGTGGCAGCGGGCGTTAATTGTAAGGTTGAGGCAGCATCGAAACTTGCGATCGCCACGCTCTGAGGCGCTGGTGACGAGCCCGCGGGTTGCAGGCTGCGGGATGCGGATGCTTGCTGGCGTTGTTGTCGCAAATCAGACTGGCCGATCCGCGGAACAGATTCGCTCCGATTACGAGCACCGGCAATGGAGGGCTGCGGTGTCAAAGGAATGGGGATTTGAATGGTTGCCGGCGCTGTGGGATTGTTTGAGAGTTTTCGTGCAGAGCGTTTTTGCTCGTTGACGCGCCGCTCTGAGTTGACGACCTGTGGGTTTGCCTGAGTTGGTACGCTAGGTGCGGTCGGCGTTCGGGTGGTTACGGACGAATTGTCTAAACGCTCACGTCGCTGCGACAATCGAGCTGGTGCTTCGGCAGGTTTTGGAAGCGTTTCACTCGGGTCTTGTCGTTTCATCAGATATTTTTTTTCTGATGGCTGCGGAGGCTCTGGTGGGCGAGGCAATTCTGTTCGGCGGGCTGTTTTTTCCAGGGGCGGCGTTTGGATTGGCTCCTCAGGTTTGACACGCGAAGTCGTCACCGCGTCGACTGGCTCTGTCCAATCGGGCGGCGTGGTCGCTTGCTCAGGATCTGTCGCACGAAACAAGTATTCGGGGACGGTTTTTTGCGTGAGTGAACGTTCCGGTTTTATTCCAGAAAATGCATTTGGAAAATACCGACCAAATATGATGACGTTAATGGCCAGGAACAGTAGCAACAGGTGCACAAAGACACTGAACAGAAAGCCGAGCTGAATCGATTTCTGGATATGCCGAGATACCAATCCATGTGACAAAAAAGTGAGTGTCAGTGCGATAATCGGGACAGCGACAATGTATGTCCAGGCGTTGAATAACCATCGTGGGTCATCAAACTGAAGTTCTGTGGTGATGACGTAAAGCACCAGTCCCGCCAACGCAACGATCGAGACGTCGAGCGGCCACATTCGCTCGCCATTTCTCGTTGATCGTTCGATCGGTGGTGGTGTGGGATTTCTCACGCTGCGACTCCAGTGTCAGCATGTTTACGTTGGTGATTATCCATCAGGACCGTCCTGCGTAGTGACGGTGTAATCACGAATGCCGGTGCGGTTGCAGACGTCCATTACACTAACTACCGGCTGAAAAGCGGTGGAGCGATCTGCACGAATCACTACGCTTTGACTGGTCGGGTTATTTGCAACCGCTACCGACAGCCACTTTTCGAGTTCCTGCAGATTCGACTGTTGACCGTTCAAGTAGAGATCGCCTTTTTGATCGATGTCGACAACCACCTCTTTTGGTTGGCTTGTCATTGGGACGGCGCTGGTTGCTGTTGGAAGTACGATGTTCAATCGCCGCTCTTCATCCTCAAATTCACTCGTCACCAAAAAGAAGATCAACAGCAGGAACACCACATCGATCAAAGGCGTCAAGCTGAGCGTGCTGGCAACGGTAGAGTGTTTGATTTTCGGCATGATCAACCTGCCCGTATATCGCCACGTTGCTTTGCACGTGTCGGTTGAGTGGGTGGTGGTGGCGGTTGGATCATCTCTTTGTCCGTTACCAAGCCATCCATCGGGTGCATTCTTCCGTCAGCGTCCAAACGCCGCTTCCCTGAAAAACGATCTAATCCAGGGGCGATCTCAAAGGCAAACTCCTCGACTTGATGGAAAAGTTTTGCCAATCGATTCTCGAGATAGAGTGCCAGATAGGCTGCGGGAATCGCCACGATGAGTCCCGCTAAAGTCGTTACCAATGCGGTGTAGATACCCTCAGATAATTGTTCGCTGCGGGTTCGGTCCGGCGTGAGGGTTGTTGATTCATGAAAGGCAACAATCATTCCCCATACCGTTCCCAGCAGGCCCATCAGTGGTGTGGCGGCAGCAGCGAGAGTGAGCCACCGCAGCGGCGCTGCGTACCGGTCTGCTTCACGCTCGGTTGTTTCGTTAGCGGCCCGTTCGATTTCACCGAGCGATTGACCCGTTCGCATTAACATGGCGTGGATCACGTTTGCCAGCGCCGAGGGGTGTCGCCCACAAGCTTGAAACGCTTCGGTCGGATCAAACTGATGCGACGGGGCGTTGAGTTCTCGGAGTTCACGCTCTAGTTGTGGCGGCAAGAGAATCCGCTGTCGCATCATCACAATGCGCTCAAATGCAAGTGCAACCACCATCAGGCTCATCAGGCCAATCGGGATCATGAACGCGCCACCCCGTGCGATGAGCGTCAAGAGATCAATTCCCGACGGTTGCGATTCAGCCACTGGTTCGACAGCTGATTCTTCCATCAGCTCTTGGATTTCAGCGGCGGGAACCGTGGGCGGAGCATCGCTCTGGGCCCAGGCTGCGAGTCCCATCGACTGAGCGAAGAGAAAAGTAATGACGAACAACGTTGCGTTCTTGCTTGAGCTCACTATTTGAGTGCCTCCAGACGCTTTCTGGCGTCACTTGCTAGTTCGTGCTTCGGATGTTTTTCGATGACATAGGAATAGAATTCCCGCACGAAGTTTCGGGCCTTGTTTTTTGCCGCGTCGGAGCGTGCTGATTGCATCAGTAGTTCACTGCATCTCGCTGCTTCAAAACCGCTTTTGGCCTGCCAGTTCTTGATTTGATCGGGCGCTTTTTCTGCGCCAAAGCCAAACATCACACGCTGGAATTCGGGGATCGCTTTGTCGAAGGCTTTATTTGAGAAATGAATTTCTCCCATCATGAACCGGGCGCGGGCGGCCAACTCATTTCGGTATTTATCCGCGACTTGTGCGTAAAATCGCATCGCGTTGGTAGGATCTCCCTGTTGCTGATAAGCAAAGCCCGTCTCGTAAAAAGCCTGAGGTAGGTAAGCGGTTGTAGGGAAACGTTCCCGCAGTTCATCGTACCATTTGATTGCCTCGTCCCACTGCTTCAATTGCGCTGCGCTTTGACCGCCATGCAAGAATGCGAGTTCGCGGATTTGACGTTCGCTTGCGTCGCGGATGGTTTGAGACGTTTCGTTTTTATCGCGTATCCAAGCTCGGGCTTTCTGATAGGCCGACAGGGATGTTTTGTAATCTTTGCGTTTGAATCTCGATTCACCGACCATCATCTCAGCATCGAAAGCAAACGCGCCGTTTGAATGTCGAGCGGATTGATCTGAAAAAGCTTGCTCGGAGTTTTCGTAGTCACCTAGATTGAAATAGGACCATCCCATGCGGTAATGGGCCTTTTCGTTCAATGTCGCGTCGCCAGGTCTTGCTGCGGCAATTGCGAAAAATTTCGCAGCCTGTTCCCATTGTTTCTCGGCGTAGTTTTGTTGTCCGATAAAGTAGGCTGCTTCAGCAACGAGGGGATTTTTCGGGAAGTCATCGATGAGTGTTTCAAAATAGCGAATGGCGGCTTTGACATCACCCGATTCCTGCAGCGACCAACCTAGTTCATAAAGAACTTGATCCATGGAAGGATAGTCAGGCACTTCTTTCACCAACCGTTCGAGCTTTTTGGCAGCCTCGGCGGGTTGCTTTGATTGTTGATCAATTAATGCGAGTTCATACAGCGAATGCCCAAGATTGATACCGTTTGGTTTGCTGGCGAGGAATAGTTCCAAATCGGCTTTCGCAGTGGTGAATTGACCAAGATTTCTGGAAGCAATTCCGCGTGCCAGCGTTGCGTCATTACGCAAAGGGT
This sequence comes from Rubripirellula sp., assembly GCA_029245125.1. Lineage (GTDB taxonomy): Bacteria > Planctomycetota > Planctomycetia > Pirellulales > Pirellulaceae > Rubripirellula. The sequence goes on along the minus strand of JAQWPZ010000146.1, from coordinate 17,851 downwards.
GTTGTTGGTTTTCGGTCAGCATTTGATCGAGCGTTTCGAAAGCTGGTTGGTATCGCTCTAATTGCAATTCGGCCCAGCCCTTCCCGTATTGTGCATACGGTACCAAGCGGGGTTCACCGCTGGGTTTAAGGATCTGGTCGTACCATTTAATTGCATCTTCGAAACGGTTGTCGGCGGTCGCTAACTGTGCGACTCGATAACGGGCTTGATCCGCCATCACAGGATTCCGAGCGTCGTCGATCATTTTCCTCCAGACCCCCTGAGCATCTTTTGCTTGGTTCGCTGCGAGTAGTGCTTGGCCGAGCAACAAGGAGGTTTGATCGGAACGTGACCAGTCGGGACCTGCCTGCAGCGATTTTTGGAAAGCTTTTGCAGCCTCCTTGCCACGACCTGCGCGGAGGTGAGCTTGACCAATCAGTTGGTAGGCCTCTGCTTGTTGATCTGGCTCGGGGAGCGCAGGTATCTCTTTTCTCAACATCGAAATGGTTTGGTCCCATTTCTTTGCCGCATTGTTGGCCACCGCAGCGCGGAGAACCCAAACCGGACGCTGGACATTGTCACGATCGCTGCTGGAGAGCAGGTAGGCGAAAGTGTCGGAGGCTAACGCCGCTTGACCGGTCGCAAGTTGTGATTCACCCGCCACAAATCGGAGATCAGAAACAAGGGTGTCTTTGGGAAAGGTCTTTACGAATTCCAGGGCGAGCTTCAATGCACGCTCCGATTGACCTAGTTGGAGTGCGGAGAAAGCGGCGTTGTAGAGTGCTCGTGGAGCTAACTCATCCGTTGGCGCATCGCGATAGATTTTCTCAAAAAGCTTTAGTGATTCCTCTACTGTGTTTGGCTGGGCAGCCAACGCTTCAGCCAAGTCGAGGCGAAGATCGTTTGCGAATTCACCTTCGACACCACGATCGAGTTGTTTTCTCGTGACTGTGATTGCCTGCTCGGAATCGCCTTTGGCCAAGTAGATCCTCGCCAACCAGTGGGAAGCTTCGGTTGCCGCGGGCATATTGCCTTGAGCCAAGACATCGAGAAACTTTGTTTCCGCAGTCGGCATGTCGCCACCGCGATAGCTGCTTTGTGCGGAAGCGAGGATGGCGGATGTGGCATAGGTCGAATCTGGGAATTGTGCTCGCAGCTGTTCGTACGTTTCGGCAGCTTTGGAAGGTTGACCCGACTGAACAAAGGCGTATGCCTGGCGAAACAACGCATAGGCCAAGTCATCCTCGGATGCATCTGTTTTTCGCAACGATTGAAACGATGTTACGGCTTGATCGTACTTGCCTAGCTGAATGAGCAGATCACCCATGCGGAGGTGGACGTCAGCAATTAATTCGTCGCGGCTACAACTTGCCAGTAGCTGTTTGAACGAAGCAACAGCTTGTTCTGGTAGCTTAAGTTCTTCGTAGGCGACGCCTCGTGCGTAAATTGCATCGCAGTGCAGAGGTGACTTGGCGGCATCAGGCAGTGCCAACAACTGGTTGTAAAAATCGACTGCCGGTTGCGGTTGTCCGAGCCCATAGGCTGCTTCGCCACTGTAGAAAAAAGCTCGATCCAAGAATTGGCTTTTCGGGAACTCTTTGACTAGCGTTCGGAAGGACGCGATGGTTGCTGTAAGACGCTTGGGATCTTTTTCTTGTCCGTCACCTGCGGTGGCGTACAAACACCAGCCATAGTTAACGAGACTCTCCTCACGTAAATCGTACTTCTTGTTTTTGAGAGCATTCGCAAATGATCGACCGGCAGCAACGTAATCCGGCGGATCGCTTTGCATGTAACAGACACCCAAGAAATGAGCCGCGTCAGCAGCCATTGGGTGACTGGGGTGTTTGGTGAGAAATTTATTCCACGATTCGATGGCAAGCTTCAGTGCACCGCCGGTTTGGAAATTTGCCGCGTCAGCGTACATCGCCATGGAGGCTTCGCTGGGTTGCTCACTCGTGCCCTGTCCCCAGGTTCGAGATGCCGAGACAAACATTCCGTTGCACCCTAGTAGCGCAATCATGAACATGGTCTTGCGCACTACGTCTGCCGCTTTCGTTGGCAACAAGCGATGGTAGTGGTCAAGCTTTCGCAGCTGAGTAGCAGGCTGCTTCACGGGTAGGCTCCGATCTCTCGCAAAAGTTCTCAAGAAAGCGGGATTCAGCTGTTAAACCCCGTGCCCTGCATTCTAGCGGTCGTTCGAAAAAGTTGATAGTTCGAGGGTCGGGCTGTGCTCTTTTGTGGGACTGCAGCCTCTACCTTTTGCCTAGGCTTCCCAGACTTCTCGTCATTTTGGGGGCAATGAGGAGTAGATGTGGGCGAATCTGAATGTTTGGCGAATGAACCGCTTACAAACTCCGTTCGTACGACTCCCGTGACCACGCCGATCGTTTTGCAGGTCTCTGCTTTGCCGATTGCCAGTCTCAGCGTAGCCGATTGCCAGCTCAGTGTAGCCGATTCGCAAAACGGCCAGATTGGGCGGTCGGCGGTCCGCTCAGCGAGCGGGTGGTCGATCGATTTTCTAGCCCTCAAGTAATGCGAACATCGTGACTTCTTTAACTTGCCTGATTACGGGTGGCGCCGGTTTCATCGGTTCCCACCTGACTGAGCTATTGCTCGCAGCTGGTCATCGCGTGATTGTGGTGGACGATCTGTCGACCGGTCAGGCGAAAAACTTAGCCGGTGTAATGGACCATCCAGGATTGGAATACATCGAGGGAACGGTAGAGGATAAAGGTTTGGTGGCGTCGGTGGTGGACCGTGCGGACCGCGTGTTCCATCTAGCCGCGGCAGTTGGGGTCGCCCTAATCGCCAAGCAGCCGATCCAAACGATCGAACGCAATATCTATCCGACGCAACTCATTTTGAATCGCCTCGGTGAGCGGGCGAGTCGCGGTGACTTGGTGCCGACTTTCATCGCGAGTACGAGCGAGGTCTACGGGAAGAATCCCAAAGAGCGGTGGACCGAAGAGGATGATCTCGTCTTCGGTGCGACCACCAAGCCGCGGTGGAGTTACGGCGTTTCAAAAGCGATCGATGAGTTTTTGGCATTGGCGTTTTACAAGGAACAGCAGCTTCCTGCGGTCGTCGGTCGGTTCTTTAATGTGGTCGGTCCTCGCCAGACCGGTGCTTACGGGATGGTATTGCCTCGCTTTGTCGATGCTGCCCAACGCGGAGATCCATTGGTCGTGCATGACGATGGCAAGCAGGTGCGTTGCTTCGCGCACGTTGATGATGTGGTCCGCGCGGTTGCCACCCTGGTGGACACGCCTTCAGCTGCCGGGCGGGTGTACAACATTGGGAGCGATGTGCCGGTCTCTATTTTGGACTTGGCCGAACGCGTGATTGCGAGAGTAAATCCTGAGTCTTCAGTCGAGTTTCAAAGTTACTCGGATGCGTATGATGATTCATTTGAAGACATTCGTCGTCGCGTACCCGATCTAAGTCGGATTCGCGACGCGATCGGTTACGCGGCCACCAAAGACTTGGACGCCATCATCGACTCAGTCGCCGCATCGACTCGTGGTTCCTGAGCCATGCGGTTCGGCATCTTTACTGCGGCGATGTCCCTAGTCGGGCATCCACTGGCTAGGGTTGCTTTGTGTTGACGTAGGTCATACGCAGGGCGTGTAGCGCCTCGTCGAGCATCTTCGATTCCGTCTCGCTGAGATTGCCTTTGGTTTTTTCACCTAGCATCTCGAGTGTGTCGATGCAGTGCTTTGCGTAACGTTTGTCAACGTTGGATTCGCCGCTGGCGGGATTGGGTACTTGTCCCAAGGCAGCCATTGCTTGTGTGAATAGCATCGACACAAGCATTTCAAAAGATGCAGGAGGCAACGGTGGCAGTGCCCCGCTGTTCGCTTCATCGGTTTCGGTTATGGGGGCAGCGTCGTCGGTTTCGACAAGGTTTTCAGCTGCTTCATTCTCGACGGGTTCGTTATCCACTTCGGCAGCTTCCTTTTCCTTTGCGACTTGTTCTTTCCAGTCTGAGTCCACGACGATTTTGGGCTCTTCTCCAGCCTCTTCTTTCTCTGCTTCGCTCATGAAATTTGCTCCTGGGGAGGTTGGTTCGTCGACTCGCTGCCACGCCGGGTGCGCCGATTGATTGTGGCACCGACAAATCCTGCGAACAATGGATGGCTTTTGAGCGGTTTACTCTTGAATTCGGGGTGGAATTGTACCGCGACAAACCATGGATGGTCAGGGACTTCGACGATTTCGACTAACCCGCCATCAGGGCTGGTACCGGCGAACCGCATTCCATTGGTTTCGAATTGTTGACGATATTGATTATTGAATTCGTAGCGGTGCCGATGTCGTTCGTCCACGGTATCGGCGTCATAGGCTTTTCCAGCCAAGCTATGGCGATCGAGACGTGCCGGCTGGCTTCCCAGTCGCATTGTACCGCCCATCTGTGTCACATTTTGCTGCTCGTCCAGTAAGCAAATGACGGGATGTTCTGTGTCCTTATCGAACTCGCTTGAGTGAGCGTCATCGAGCTTCATCACATTTCGCCCGTACTCGATGACGGCGCACTGCATGCCCAGGCAGATGCCGAGAAACGGTATGCCTCGTTCACGTGCAAACCGGATGGCCTGAACTTTTCCCTCAATGCCCCGTTCGCCGAAGCCGCCGGGGACGAGTACTCCGTCATAACCACTGAGCAGGCGTTCGGCTCCCTCGCGTTCGATGTCGGCGCTTTGGATTCGTCCGATTCGGATTTGTGCTTGATGATGAATGCCTGCATGATCAATCGCTTCGTAAATTGATTTATAAGCATCCTTGTGTTCGGCGTACTTGCCGACGACTGCGATCGAGACTTCGTGGCGGGGGTTTCGGAGGCGGTGCAGCAGATCATTCCAGGCGGTAATGTCTAGGTTTTTTGCACTGGTGAGATTCAATTTGTCGACAACCAATTGATCAAGTTTGTTGTCAACAAGTGAGAGCGGTACTTCGTAGATCGAGAAGTCCTTGTCCTTTTCTTCGATGACCGCTTCGACAGGTACATTGCAGAACAGGGCAATTTTTTCGCGGTCGTCGCGACTGATCGAGTGTTCGCAACGGCAAACGAGCACATCTGGCTGGATTCCGATTTCTCGCAGTTGGCCAACGGAGTGCTGTGTTGGCTTGGTCTTCAATTCGTCGGCGGCTTTTAGGTACGGCACTAAAGTCAGGTGCATGTACAGGCAATTTTCACGACCAGCATCGAGAGAAAACTGTCGAATCGCTTCCAGGAATGGCAGGCTTTCGATATCACCGACGGTGCCGCCGATTTCCGTGATCACGACATCGACATCATCTCCGCCCATGCGGCTGATTACCGATTTGATCTCGTTGGTGATGTGGGGGATGACTTGGACTGTTTTGCCCAGGAATTGCCCTTTTCGTTCTTTTTCAATGACCGACAGGTAGATCTGGCCTGTCGTGTAATTGCAATCGCGGGTCAGGCGGCCAGAGGTGAATCGCTCGTAGTGCCCGAGGTCGAGATCCGTTTCACTGCCGTCGTCCAGCACATAGACTTCGCCGTGCTGATAGGGGCTCATCGTGCCAGGGTCGACATTGATGTAGGGATCCAGCTTTTGCATCCGGACCCGCAAGCCCCGCTGTTCCAGTAGCATCCCGATCGAGGCGCTAGTGAGCCCCTTGCCGAGTGAACTCACCACGCCGCCCGTTACAAAAATGTGTTTCGTCATGGCAAAGAATCATACCACGGTAAATCCATTTCGGAAGACATCCCAGATCGGTTCGGGGATTTGAAACCCTAACGGTTCCAGGTAGGTAAACTAAACGGACCTTGACCGACCCTGAGTTTGTGGAACCCCTCGGCCGCCGGAGCATTTTGATATGTCGCGACTTTTGTTTGCTGTTTTCTTGCTCTTGCACGGCGGAGGAGTTTTTTCCGGCAGGAGCGAGGCAGACGCGTCAGAGGCAGAGATTTCCCGGGTAGATGCGGGGGATGTTGCTTTGTTGCCGCCCACGACGGTTCTCTACGCCGAATTGACCGATCCAAAGGCACTGGTCTCGTTGATTTTTGATCACCCGCTGCGGCAAAAGATCGAAGCTCTGCCGCCCTATCAAACGGCGATCCAATCAGCCGGCTACAAGAGTTTCTTGTTCGGCCGAGCGATGGTTGAAACCCAGCTTCAAATGTCTTGGCGGGAAGCGGTTGAAGCACTGTTCGCCAATCGAGTGACAGTCGCTTTTGACGTTACCACCAACTCTCCCGTGGCGATAATTCACGGAAAAGATGCGGCTTCGATGAAATTGTTCGGGGAAAAGGTGCTCGAATTTGCCAAGCTGGGTGCGAACGCCGACCAAATCCGTGAGTCCGAATACCGTGGTGTTCCGGTCTTCAAAATTCAAAATGCACTGTACGGAATTTCTGATGATCGCATGATCATTACCAATCAGCCTGATCTGGGCCGAGCGGTGATCGATCGCATGCTCGATCAGGGGGCGTCGCTACTGGATAATCCGCGATTTGATTCAGCTTGGCAGACTCGCCCGGCAGATGCGTTGGCGTGGGCTTTTGCTGACGTCGAGGTTTTGCGGGCGTCTGCAGGAAAGCCATTCGAGGATCAAATCAATAATCCTGTTCTGGAACTTTTGGTGGGGGGCATTCAGAGCGCGTTGGCCAACTCACCGTATGCGACGGCAACCTTCAGGGGGAATGCCGAGGCGGTTTCGCTCGCTTTGGCGACCCCGTTCAAAGCAGACTGGGTGCCTGAGTACCGCGAATACTACTTTGGCGTCGACGCGACTGGTCGTGGTCCAGCGATCCCGGAAGCTGACGGCACGTTGTTCGCGATGAGCACCTACCGCGACTTCTCTGAAATGTGGCTGCGGGCCGGCGACCTTTTCAATGCGGACATCAACGATGGGTTCGCCCAGGCAGATGCCAATCTCAGCACGCTGTTCGCTGGGCGTGATTTTGGTGAGGACATCTTGGGTTCTTTCGAATCGGAGGTCGCGGTGGTGGCGACGCGACAAGATTTTTCCCAGCAATTGCCGCGACCGACACTCGAGTTGCCGGCCTTAGGAGCTGTGTTCAAGTTGAAGCAACCCGAAAAGATGACCCGTGAATTGCGTCGGATTTTCCAAAGTCTAATTGGTTTCTTAAATGTGGTCGGAGCGATGAATGGTCAAAATCAGTTAGAGCTCGACATGGAAAAACTTGAGCAAAAAGCGGAGCTAGTTACCTCCAGTTTTGTACCGGAAACTGACCAGGAAGAGTCAACCGAAGCCGAGCTGATCTTCAACTTCTCACCCAGCATTGGCTTCGCTGGGGATCGCTTTGTTGTGGCGAGTTCGGCTTCCTTGGCCCGCGAATTGGTGCAGGCCAAACTGGAAGGTCTGACGGCAACTGCCGACAATACCAACGGTATCCTGCACGCGGATGTGCTGCAGCAGGTGCTGTCGGATAATCGTGAGCAGTTGGTTTCACAGAACATGCTGGAGGATGGGAATAGCCGCGAAGAGGCGGAGGCCGTGATCGATTTGCTGGTGCAGGTTGTTGGATACTTTGAATCGATGTCCATTCGACTGACACCCTCAGGCGATCTGCTAGAGACTGAACTGCAAGTGCGAGTTGCACCATGATCAAGCGAATTGAGCAAGTCGATCCCGGTTGGGCTTGGGAGCCATTTCTTGGGCCGGCGGAGACACCGTGGGACATCCACGCCGCCGCTCACTTGATGCGTCGCGCTGGTTTTGGGGCGACCGGTGACGAGCTTCGACAATTGGCGGACCGCACTCCACAGGATGTCGTCGCAGAATTGGTTGCTGCTGGTGAACCGGAGTCCTTTCAGCGTGAAATGGCTTCCTTGGTACGTGCCTCCCTGGCATCGGGAGGTGCACAGCGACTGGCGGCTCAGTGGATCTATCGCATGCTGAACACGCCTGCGCCACTGTTAGAAAAGATGACCTTGTTTTGGCATGGTCATTTTGCCACGAGCGCTGCGAAGGTCGAGGATCCGAAATTGATGCAACAGCAGAACGAGTTGTTGCGGAAGTACGCTTTGGGAGATTTTTCTCAGCTTGCGCTGGAGATTTCTCGCGATCCAGCCATGTTGCTGTATCTTGACTCGGCGACAAATCGAAAAACGCATCCTAACGAAAATTATGCCCGCGAGATTATGGAGTTGTTTTGCCTCGGTGAAGGCAATTACACCGAGCAGGATATTCGTGAATTAGCAAGGTGCTTTACCGGTTGGGAAATCAAACGGGAGAAATTTCGGATCAATCGCTATCAGCAGGATGTAGGTGAAAAGACTGTGCTGGGGAGCACCGGTAAGTTAAGTGGCGAGGATGGAGTCGCAATCGTCGTTTCGCAGCATCAGACCGCCCGCTTTATCACACGCAAGCTTGTGCGTTTTCTGGTGATGGACGAGCCGCGAGCACCCGATGATTTGATTGAACCTCTCGCTAATAAACTTCGCGGCGATGGGATGCTAATCGCACCAACCGTACAGCGGATCTTGGGAAGCAACCTGTTTTTCTCAAAGTTAGCGCGTGGCCGTAAAGTGCGTTCGCCGGTCGAGGTGGCGATTGGGTTTTTGCGATCTTTGGATGGATCGACTGATGCGTTTCGGTTGGCGAATTCGCTGCAGCAACTCGGGCAAGGGCTTTACTATCCGCCCAGCGTTAAAGGCTGGGATGGTGGTCGAACGTGGATCAATACATCGACGTTGCTGGGACGCTCCAATCTGATTCGGAACTTGTTGGGCGGTGATAAGACGCGGTTCGGTAAGCAAAATCTTGAGCAGCACTTTGTAACGCAGGGCGCGGCTTCGATGGGCGAGATTGTGGCCTATTTGGAAACGGTTTTGTTCGCCGTGCCACTCCCCGATTCCGCCCGGCAAAAAATCTCTCAACTCGCTGATTCGCCGGGAGCCAAAGAAAGTCGTTTGCGCGATGCCGTTCATCTCCTTTGCACCATTCCGGAGTTTCAGTTGGCATGAATGATCAATCATTATTTCAATTTGGTTCTCGTCGAGAGTTCTTGAAGCGGGGAGCGGCCGCATCGGCTGTGATGACGTTTTCGACGACCGCTCCTGGGATCCTCTGCCAAGCCGCCGCCCAAGAGCCACGCAACGATCGAGTCCTCGTGGTTGTGGAAATGGCGGGTGGTAACGACGGCCTGAACACGATCATTCCGCATCGTGATCCGGACTACAGAAAAGCCCGTCCTCAATTAGCGATTGATGGCGGTGCTGTTTTGAATGTCAGTTCCGAGATTGGTTTGCATCCATCATGTCGCAGTTTCGCGGATTTGCTGGAGCAGGGGCAATTCGCCGTTGTGCAAGGTGTTGGCTACGAGCAGCCGAATCGTTCGCATTTTGAATCGATGGATATCTGGCACTCCTGTCAAAGAAAAGGAGAGGTGCGTCAGGATGGATGGTTAGGCCGCTATTTGGAGCAATCAGGCGGCGGTGAATCGAATGATCCGGCCGCCATTCACTTGGGATACGACAAGCAACCGTTTGCGTTGATGTCACGTGATGTTCGTGTTCCGTCGATTCGGTCACTCGCGCAGTTTCGATTGCGAGGTGGTGAGAGCCCTCGTTTTCGTGCGGCGCTTGATCAGCTGCTGGAAAGCGATTCGAATCGGGACAGTGACGACTTGCTTGGGTTCGTGCAGGCGAGCACTAGCAACGCGATCACATCGAGCCGTCGAATGGAGTCATCGGGAATCAAGTATCGGCCGTCAAAGCCTTACCCAACGTCGGGTCTCGGTGAAAAGATGGAGACCGTTGCAAAGCTGATTGCAGGGGGTCTGCAGACGCGAGTCTATTACGTGCGGATCGATGGATTCGATACTCATGCCAATCAACCTGATGCTCACGCAGCGTTGCTGCGAGAGGTCAGTGAGGCTGTCGGTTGCCTCGTGAATGATGTTAGTGCGCGTGGCGACGGTGATCGACTGATGGTGATGTGTTTTAGTGAGTTTGGTCGTCGAGTCGCGGAGAATGCAAGTGAAGGTACCGATCATGGAACTGCAGGGCCAATCTTGTTGGCTGGCGCCGCGGTGCAAGCGGGACTGGTCGGCCGTCATCCTAGTCTGACGGATTTGGAACAGGGTGACCTCAAATATCACACCGATTTTCGGCAGGTGTATGCGGCGGTAATCGAGGACTGGTTAGAGACTGATTCCTCACCTGTGCTTGGCGGGGATTATCAAGCGTTGGAATTGTTCTCGTAGGGTGTGAGTCGGTTGCGTCGGGAAAAAACTTCCATTGATGACCGACCGATCGGTAACCGCAGACGCTTGTCAGCTTGATTTCAAGCGTTGGGCAAACGCCTGCAAGTCCTGTTCAGTATCGATGCCGGGCGTCGCAGCGGTGGCCCGTGCAACCAAAATCGTTTTGCCGGCCTCGATTGCGCGAAGTTGCTCCAGCTTTTCCGTTTGCTCAAGTTGGCTTGGCGGTTGGGCTGAGAACCAACGAAGGAATTCGCGGCGATAGGCGTATAGTCCCAGGTGATGCCAGTACAGTGGAGGCTCGGATTGCAACGTTTGTTCGTCGATTCCGTCTCTGCTGAAAGGGATGCCGGCTCGGCTAAAATAGACTGCCCTGCCCTGCCCGGCTGCCATCACGATTTTGACACAATTGGGATCGTCCAATTGCGACAAGGTTCGGATTGGGATGCCAGCGGTCGCAATATCGGCGTCAGGATGATCGAGCAAAAGTTGTCCGACGGAATCGATGATTGCCGGGTCGATCTCGGGTTCGTCCCCTTGGACGTTGATGAAGACATCAGCGCCTTCGATCGTATTGGCAACTTCGGCGATTCGATCGGTGCCGCTGGGGCAATCCGGCTGGGTCATAATCCACCGACCACCGAACGATTTGACTTCATCGGCCAATCGGTCATTGTCGACTGCCAGGACGACTTCATCGGTAATGCTCGCCGCGCAGGCTGCTTCATAGGTGTGTTGCAGAACGCTTTTTCCACCGACTCGGCGGAGTAACTTTTCGGGTAGGCGGGTGGACGCCAAGCGGGCGGGGATGACCAAAATGCAACGCATGGGGCCTCGACTGTGGTTGTACGGGTGACCGAATGACGCAACCTTATCAGGGCGTTTGACACCCTGCGAGTCGAGAGTTAGATTTCTTTCCAACAACAAATGGTGACGCTGCGGAGTTTTCTTCGCTGCGTGTACAGGGAACACCGGTGAAATTCCGGGACGGCCCGGCCGCTGTAATCGATTGGAAGACGCTTTGTGCCTTCCGCCGCCAATTCATCTTTTTGCCATCGAGCGTTTGCCGTTCGAGAAGGCGGAGGGGCGGTTCGATCGGAAGTCAGAAGACCTACCGTTTGTGGGACACGATGAGACCTTCTTGGGCGAGGTTCGTGTCGAGAGCAGAGCCGTGCAGGATTCGGCGTGCGGTAAATCCGCAGATGCTCGGGTTGTTACTTATCCCTGATCACCATTGTCGTCTCGTTACCGAGTGCGCATGGAGGTATCGATTCATCATGCGTTCTTCGCAAGCAAGCACGTGTGCGCGAACTGCGACGTGTCGGTCGGGCGGCTTTACGTTGGTCGAGCTGTTGGTGGTTTTGGCGATCATTGGACTCCTGATTGGATTGTTGTTGCCTGCGGTGCAGGCGGTGCGAGAAGCGGCCCGCCGCATGCAATGTCAAAACAATCTGAAGCAGATTGGATTGGCGTTGCACAACTACCACGCTGCGTTTCGGCGGTTCCCTCCGGGCGCGATCGAAGTTCGGCCGCAGTTTCGGAATGGAAAACAGTTGGCTTGGTCTGCATTCGTTCTCCCATTTCTAGATGAATCGTCGACCTATGTTCGTGTCGACTTTCAGTACCCCTTTGACCACGCCCGCAACGCGGAAGCGGGGGCGGTTCCAATCGAAACTTATTTGTGTCCGAGCACACCGAGGTTGTCGCCGCTCAAACGCAGGTATGGAGCAACCGACTACGGCGGCATTTATGGTGAGCGGATCCTGACTCGTAACAATCCTCCCAGAGGTGTTTTTATCCATGATCAATCGATTCGGTTTCGAGACATCACCGATGGAACCGCAACGACCTTGATGGTGTCGGAGGATGCCGATTTTCCGGATGGGCAATGGATCAACGGCCGTAACCTTTTTGACCAGGCATTCTCGATCAATCGCGCACCAAAGTTTGAAAACGATATTCGCAGTTTTCATCCTGCCGGGGCAAATGGATTGTTCGCTGACGGATCCGTCAAATTCATGGACGAGAATATGAATCTAGAACTACTCGCTGCGCTGTGTACGCGAAATGGCGACGAAATCACTGCTCAGCTTGACTCTTCACGCTAGGAATTTTCTTTGATGAACCAACGATCTAACTCATTGCATGGCAAGCGTCGTTTATTAGCGGAGCGTTTGGAAGATCGGCGGATGTTGGCAGGTCCCTACGCGCCAGCAGCTGATCAGCCGGGATCGACAGCGATCGCGATGGATGATTCATCGATTGTTGGCTGGGCGTCAGAGGTGGTGCGGTATGAACCGGGTACCAATGTTGATGTTGAATTTCAAACGCCTGGCCGTGCCCTAGGTCCAGCGGAGGGAACTGCTTCCGACGTGGTTTCGCTTGGACGTGGCGGGATGGTGACGCTCGGATTCGATGCGCCGATACGCGATGGTTTAGGGTTTGATTTCGCGGTATTTGAAAATAGCTTCAGTGATACGTTTTTGGAACTCGCGCACGTTGAGGTTTCTTCCAACGGTGTTGATTTCACTCGCTTTCCTGGTGATTCACTGACTGCTGGGCCTGTCGACGCTTTTGGTTCGGTGGATCCGTCGAGTATCGATCAGTTGGCTGGTAAATACCGAGCCGGATTTGGGACGCCTTTTGACTTAGGGCGATTAGAAGGATTTGATCCAGATTTGGATTTGACCCGTGTTACTCACGTTCGGTTGGTCGATATCGTTGGTGACGGTGCTGCGACAGATGCAAGTGGGGATCCGATTTACGATCCGTTTCCCACCGAGGGTAGTGCTGGATTTGATTTGGATGCCTTGGCAGTGATTCGTGCGGATCAATCGGTTCGTGAGGTCGTTGGTTTTGAAGATCTTGGTTCCTCGCTGCCTGATTCGTCTGGTTTTATTGGGCCAGTTGACGGTGGAACGCAGATTGTTGGACCGTATGGTGACGACGTCGTGGTCGGCGAATTTGTAAGCGGCTCCTTGTCATTCAATAATGCGAATTCGCTGACCTACGGTTCCTGGAATCAATTTGCCTACAGCAACCAAACCGATGTGATTACGCCGGGTTTTCAAAATGACCTTAGCTCGTTTGCTGGGAGTGGCGCGGGCGGTTCGGCGACGTTTGGTGTGGGGTTCGTGGGTCAGGGCGGTGGTTTTGATCCGCCGACCATTCAGCGGCAAGCAGGCGATGCTCGGTTGTTGGAATCAATCAAAGTCACGAACACAACGTACGCGGCTTTGTCCATGCTGAATGGAGATGATTTTGCCAAAGCATTTGGTGGGGAAACCGGGGACGATCCCGATTATTTCGTGCTGGAAATGACAGGCAAAGACATTGCGGGGAATCCAATCGATTCCGTCGAAATTTACTTAGCCGATTATCGATTCGTTGATAACTCCGACGATTACATCGTTGATGAATGGATCGAAGTCGATTTGAGTCCGATCTCAAATGCTGATTCGATCGAGTTCAGTGTTTCGTCCTCGGATGAAGGGGTTTTTGGAATCAATACACCCGCTTACTTCGCAATCGACGATATTGTGTTGACGGAACGGGTGCTTCCATTCGACCTCGCTGACTCGAACGTTCTCGAAAGCGACGGTGAATCTGCAACAATTGCCCGGGTCAGTCGCCCAGATGCTGACACTGTTAATGCGGTGACGGTATCAATTGTGCCTTCGGATTCGGATCTGGTAACCGCACCGGCGTCGGTCACTATTGCTGCTGGCGATCGTTATGCAGAGTTCTCCGTTGATGTTACCGACGACGACTTGTTTCAGGGAACGCGAACAGTGCTTCTCAACGCGTCCGCAGTCGAGTGGACCGATGCGTCGAGAACACTTGTCGTTACAGATGATGAAATTCAAACACTTGAGTTGACGCTCCCGTCAAGCGTTGATGAAGGTGATGTCGCAATTGCGGTCGTAACAAGGAATGATGCGGATCTCAGTCGGCAGCTTGTTGTGTCGTTGGCATCTTCTGATTCCTCGTTGGTTTCGTTACCGGGGACCATGACGATTCCCGTTGGTGAGGCCTCGGCCGAATTTCTGGTGACTGGGGTAGAGGATGATCTCTATTGGGAGACCGCAACCGCTGCTGTTTCCGTTTCCGCTGGGTCGTATCTTGGTGATAGCGAATCAATTTCTTTGGTGGAGAATGATTCACCGGCACTGACCGTCGCCTTGGATGTTCTTGAGGTAGATGAATCAGACGGTGCGAAGAATGTGCGGCTTGAAGATTTAGGGCGTCGTCTCTCGGCGGAGTCTTTTTATAACGGTTCCGACGAAGCCGGCGGCTTCGTCAGCGATGGGATGTTTTTTAGCAACGAATATAATCCGGTTTGGGGAAATTGGTCTGGTTGGTCTTATTCGAAAACAACCGATACCACGACGGCAGGGTTCACCAATCAGTACAGCGTGTTTGTGGAAGGTGATGGGCTTTCGCAGGGGCGTGGTGCGTTGGGATCGGATACCTATGCGGTTGCGGCGGCATTTTCTACACCGCGTGTGGTTCGTAATCCTATGATTCACGGTGCGTTTCAGACGATTGAAGTTGCCAATACGACTTACGCGGCGCTATCCATGCAGCAGGGAGATGACTTTGCAAAGAAGTTCGGGGGGCCAACCGGCAACGATCCCGATTTCTTTTTGTTGACCATTGAGGGTCTCGATTCTGCCGGGCAGTCAACGGGGACGGTTGACTTCTATTTGGCTGATTTTCGATCAGAAGACAATCAGTACGACTACATTGTTGATCAGTGGACGACTGTCGATGTGTCGACGCTGGGAGATGCGGTTGAGTTAACTTTTTCGCTGACCTCCTCTGACAATGGGTCGTTCGGCATGAATACACCCGCCTATGTTGCCGCCGATCGATTTTCGTTTGCTGATCCGCGACAACCGAAGCAGGTGACAGTGAGTCGTAATACGGCGGATGTCAGCCTTCCCGTCGATGTTCAGCTTGTCAGCTCTGATCGAACAGAGTTGCAATTGCCCGAGTGGATCAATATTCCTTCGGGGATTTCGAGTGTCAGTATACCCTTGGCGGTGGTGGATGACGCACTGGTCGATGGGGTGACATCGATTCAGATCGCTGCGACCGCTGACGGTTTTGAATCATCGAGCGAATCGATTTTGGTGACCGATGATGATCAGCAGCAACTGAGTTTGACGCTCAACACAGATGCGTTGTTCGAAGGAGACTCGGGGCAAGCGGTGGTGCATCGCAACGTAGCTGATCTGTCGGAAGCTCTGTCAGTCGAGATTGCGTTGGAACCGGCAGGGCAACTCGTTCTGCCTCCAGTGGTGATCCCAGTCGGGGCCCGCTCGGTTGTCTTCACTTTTGCAGCGAGTGATAATGATATCGTTGATGAGGATCGGGTTGTCTCTGTCACGGCGAATGCAAGCGGCTTTGCAGGTGAGAGGGTCGATTTATTAGTTCGTAATGAGGACGTGCCACCTGAACTGTCCCTTTCGATAGATCGCCAGGTGCTCAGTGAGTCGGCCACTGGATTTCAAGGCGCTACAGCGACCATTATTCGCACGAAAGATGATCTAAGTGAGTCTGTTGAGGTCTTTCTGACGGTGGATTCGACAGGGCAGGTTACATTGCCCGGTTCGGTCGTGATTCCCGCATCGGAAGACCAAGTGGTGTTTTCGATTGATGTCGTCGACGATCTTTTTGCAGATGGTGATCAGCAGATTGAGGTTGAAGCGAATGCAGATCGCTACATCGGATCACTGCTGAATCTGACGGTTCTGGACGATGAAGTTCCCACCATCTTTTCGTCATTTTCAAGTTCAGTGATCGACGAATCGAGTGGCAGTGCGGCTACGCAATTAATACTCCGACGCAATACATTGGATGTGGCGACATCGCTGCTGGTTGAGTTGTCCGCGACGGGCGGTGATGTTGTGATTCCGAATGAAGTGACATTCGCCACTGGTGCGGATTCGGTCACCGTCAACGTTGGCGCGCAGGACAATGTGGTGCTCGAAGGGGATCGATCAGCACAGTTCGAAGTGACTGCGCTTGGATTTGTTGCCGAGCCAATCGAGTTGGGAATTACCGATAACGAGGTTGCCGCTATTCAATTAAATGAAGACGCTGGCTCCGTCACCGTTGGCGAATTGTTGGGTGAAGATCAGTTCGGTGTTTCTCTGGCATCCCAGCCGTTATCTGATGTGGCAATCCAAATTAGCTTTGACTCGAGCGGCATTGAAATTGCTGCCGATCGGATTGTCTTCACACCGCTCACTTGGGACCAAACGCAGCTTGTTACTGTTGTCGGCGTGCCTGACCTGTTGATCGATCCCGAGGATGTTGCCCTGCAGCTAAAGGTGGACGCCCAAGCATCAGATCCTCTGTATTCTGAAGCCAGTTCGCAAGTTATTGTGCAGGTGGAGGATGAGCAGTCGGCGAGCCTCCTGATGATCGAAGATGATGATTCAGTGATGTTGCTTGATGCAGGGAATGGAGTGCTTCTGCAGCAGGCCAGCCACGCGGATGGATTGCAAGTGGTTGCAAACCTACTGCCGCAGGACTTTGATTTGGGACAGTTGGTAGAGACGACTGGACCGGTCGAGTTCGATGCGGCTGGAGGTGACGATCGTGTTTGGATTCGCGGGGCCAACTTCACGCGACTGGCAGGTGGGGATGGTATTGACCAACTATGGCTTAGTCTCGATCAACCGGCAGATTTCGTTGATCTATTAATCGGTCGAGTCGATGGCTTTGAAGAGTATGGAATCGACAGTGATGTTGGGGCTGAGGTTGTGGTGGATCTGGATCGTTTGGGCGAGATAATTCCACTTGGAAATGTCCCCGTGTTGCGGTTGGCAAGTGGTCAGGATCTTGTCTTCGCCGGGAACGCTGTTGCGAAAGATCCTGTCATGTTCGAGACAGAATTTGCCCAAGTGATTCAGGCTGGTGAGCAAAGTGTCCGCTTGATTTCTGAGCAACCTTGGCAAAATGCTCTAAGTAGGTGGGACGTGAACTATGACGGCAATGTGACTTCCAACGATGCTTTGTTCGCGATCAATCAACTTGCGAGAATGACAGACGCAGCCTTGCCAGCCATCGACTCGCTGTCGCAGTTCAACGGTGCATTTTTTGATATCAGCGGTGACGGATTGTTGACTGCCCGTGATCCGCTGCTGGTAATCAATGAACTTGCTCGACGGGTGGTGCGCGCAGAGGGGGAATTGATCATGACGGATCCTCCAGAGTTTGGTTTTGAGCTATCGCCGTCACCATCAGAGATCGTTTCTTTGCCGCAGATGGCCAAGAAGATCATCGGTATGCCCGAGCAAGTTGACCAAATCATGGAGTCTGTCAGTTGGGACGAAATTGGCCCTCGTGATGAGGGTGATCTGGTTGAAAACAACAGCCCGCTCTGCCAGTTGTAGCCACTGACGCTTGGTGGGTCTGTTTTGATGATCTGGTTTCGATCCACTCCTTGGCGGATGGACCAAGGTTGGACCGCGTTCCTGTTGATTGCTCTCTGTTGCAGAAGCACGCTGAGCTGGAGGCAAGTCCGTACCAAGATCGTTTTCGGCGAACGATAAACTCGCTTTGTGTCCTTTAGACCCAGTGGAGTTCTTCGTCTTCCGGTTCTTCGTCCGCTTCCAGAAACGCCAAATGGTCTTGGTCGAAGAAACGTCCCAACAGAAATCG
>JAQWPZ010000274.1 GCA_029245125.1 Rubripirellula sp. | reverse complement strand
CGTTGGTAAAATCGAAGTCACTCTCTTCACCTTGATCGGCCGTAAACAAGAAAGCAGTGGAATCAACTTGCACGGCCATGTTATCGTCAGCCAGATCGGGAAACTCGGGCGGCCGTGGCCCAGCTTGATCACGCTTCACGTCGCCATTCGCGGTTAACGGAGTCACCTCTTCCGCATCAAAACCCCATTGCACCACCGGTGAACCAGGATCACCCGCTGCGATTGCGACGATTGCAATGAAGAGGACCGTTTCCAAAATCATCTCAATATCTCTCTGATGACATGTCCATGAACATCGGTCAGCCGTCGCTCGATTCCATTGTGATAGAACGTAAGCTGCGTATGGTCGACACCCAACAGATGCAGGGCGGTAGCGTGCAAGTCATAGCTGTAAGCTGGGTTTTCGACTGCTTGATAACCAAGTTCATCAGTGGCCCCGTACCCCACACCACCTTGAATCCCACCCCCAGCAAGCCAAGATGTGAACGCTCCCGCGTTGTGATCTCGGCCCTTTCCGACACCACCCTGGGAAGCCGGCTGCCGACCAAACTCAGTGGTACAGATCACCAGTGTATCGTCGAGCATTCCCCGTTGCTTCAAATCTTTCAGCAACGCAGATGCACCGCCATCTAGAACAGCCCCCCAATAACCGTGGTCGCGATTCAAATCTTCATGACTGTCCCAGTTCGGGCGAATTTTCTTGGCCGTTGTATTCTCGGCACCACAGTAGATCTGCACGAAACGCACACCGCGTTGCACGAGCCGCCTTGCTAATAAACACTGCCGCCCAAATGGACCGATTTCTGCATGGTCAATCCTGTAGAGCCGTTTTATAGCCGCGGTCTCTTTGCTCAAATCCATGGCATCAGGCGCACTAAGTTGCAAGCGGGCCGCCATTTCATACGCCTTGATGCGGGCATCCAGGTCACTGTTACCACGCCGACTTTCCTGATGCAGACGATTGATTTTTTGCAAGAAGTCCAAACCCGCTTGATCGTTTGCCGCTGTGATCTCGGGAGCATCAGTGGGTGGAAACAGATCCGCGATTGGATGTTTCGAGTTCGCTGGATCGAGTGCAGTTGCCTGATATTCGGCAGGTAAAAAACCGGCACCCCAATTAATGATGCCACCCGGCGGAAGACCACGCGGGTCCGGCAACACAACAAAGGCTGGCAAGTCATCCGCTTCACTGCCAAGCCCATAGGTCACCCAGGACCCCATGCTCGGGAAACCGGGCAAGGTGAATCCAGTATTCATCATGAAGCACGCCGGACCGTGCAGTGCGGTTTTGCTGTGCATCGAGTAAATGAATGCCATCTCGTCGACGCACTTCGCGAGCTTCGGAAACAGATCACTCATCCACAATCCAGACTGACCGTGCTTGCGAAACTTCCAAAAACTGCCGCGACAATTGCCTGGCTTGGAAGCAAAAAATTGCAGCTTGCCGTCGGGATCAAAGGGAGTTCCATTCCGCTTTTCGAGCTCCGGCTTGTAATCAAAAGTATCGACCTGGCTCATGCCACCAGGACAAAAGATTTGAATCACACGTTTCGCCTTGGCGGCGTGATGTGGCTGCGCAAAGCTTTCGCCACTCAGCATCGCTGTCAACGCGAGACCGCCAAATCCACCACCGGCAGATCGCAAAAACTGTCGTCTTGTGTTCAGCATGTCAATCGACATAGACGAACTCGTTGGAATTGAGGAGTGATCGGCACAAGGTAAACAGCCCCTGTTTCTCAATCAGTTCCGTCGCAAGATGCGATTCCCTGACAGTGGGCTGTCGCCCAAACGCATACTCAAACGCACATGAGACTTGGGCCACCGTTTCTTTGCCAGCTTCTTGTTTGATTCGCTCAGCAAAATACCGAGCTTGTCGAATCATAAATTCATTGTTGTAAAGAGCGAGTGACTGCAGGGGCGTTGTGGTAGCCAATCGCTTGGGAGTCAGATTAGCGGGATCGGGGCAGTCGAGTGTTGTCAGGAAACGATTGGGGGTGGTGCGAACGATGTAACGGTAGATACTGCGTCGCCACACCGCTGGCTCGTCGGCCGTGATGTAGGTGTAAATCGGCGCGTAGGCATCTTGATAGGTAAAGTCTTCGAAACCAGGGCCGCCACGCTTTGGATTCAATTTGCCACTGACAAACAACACCGAGTCTCGAATTGCCTCCGCTTCGATGCGTCGTGGGTTCTGTCGCCAAAGCAGTCGATTTTCAGCGTCGACTTCCGCCGGCTGGACAGGATCGACATGTTGGTCACCATCCGGAACCTGCGAAAACATCTGTCGCGTCGCGTGACTAGTTTGCGTGTACGCTTCACTCGTCAAAATTAGTCGATGGATCGCTTTGAGTGACCAATTTTGATGCAACAATTCCTCAGCAAGCCAGTCCAGCAATTCGGGATGCGAAGGCCGACCGCCGCCAAAACCAAAATCACTCGGAGTGTCCACCAAACCCGCGCCGAAATGCCACTGCCAAAGTCGATTCACAATGACTCGACGAACCAATGGATTGTCTGGATGAGTGATCCAGCGAGCGAGCGAAGCGCGGCGCTCACCTTCACTCGTTTCGACGGTACCCAACTCAGAGTCCAGCATCGCCAGTGTCGAAAGAGCCGCTGGAGGCAGCGAGTCGCCGGTGGGAGCTTCGGGGTTACCACGTATCAGCAATTGCACATTGGCTTGATCTTTTGTGGCTACCACGCCATAGAATCGAGGTGGTGGCCCGAGCAATTCGAGCTCACGATCGATTTCCCGGCGTTGTTCATCCAGATCCATGATACGTTTGCGCGTTGCCTCAGTCAGCGTCGGCGGCACCACCAGCTTCACTCGCGGATCACCAAATCCAATTTGATCCATGCTGTACCCGTTACCACCATCGGTCGAGACCAAAGTCAAAAACTGCGAGGTACGAGGGAGTTCAATATCAATGGTCCGCAAACCATCCGCCCGTCGCAACTTTGGGAACTCGGCCACTTTTTGACCGTCCACGAATAACCACACATCAGCATAATGTTCACCCACCGCGCCGAAGTAGCCAACGTTCGCAGTCAGACGCAACGCAGCCCGAGTATTCACCTCTAACTCAGAATCCTCTACCTTGGATTCCTTTGGCTCAGAATTCTCTGGGACAACACGCTTGTTCATGGGCAGCATTACTCGCCTTAGCGCCGCTAAATCAAACGTGATCCCGGCATTCGCATGCAATCCCAGCAGACTATGACCATCCTTGGTGAAATCGATCCCATCTAACTCTGACGAATGCTGACTCGCAACCGGTCCGTTGCGGATCATGTCCCATGCGTGTCCTGATGTCTTTGGTAAACCAGCGATCATGATCCCTGTGGAACTGACGGGCAGCTTTACCGTGCCATTGCCACCATCCGGAACGAAGACGCCATCAACGAGCTCAAATGCTGACGGCGAAAAGCGATTCGTGACCACGTTGCCGAGCTTGCCAAAGTCCCGGGTTTGAACCTTCGCGTTACGCGGATCGATGGCATTGCGAAAAGTTCCCGTCCCAAATCCATTCCCACCCCCAACAATATCTGCAAGGTCTAACCCTTCACCCGTAAGACGTCCTGTTTCGTAGTCAAGACTGTTGCGTTGCGAAAGCAGTTCCTGCTTGCGGACCTTGTGTTTTTCAAGAGCGGCATCACTGACCACCCGATCCTCACGCTTGACTCCCGCAAACACAGCACGCAACTGGTAATACTCTCGTTGTGAAATCGGATCGAGTTTATGGTCATGACACCGCGCACAATTGACGGTCATCGCCATCGCAGCGGTCATCACCTGCGTCGCCATATCATCCAAGTCCAAGGATCTCGCCGCCCGCCGCAACACGGGGCTCTTGGTTTCCACCTGTCCGACAAAGTCCCACGGACCAGCGGCAAGAAAACCGGTCGCGATCACGGCCTGCTCATCAGCTGGCCAAAGCATATCGCCTGCGATCTGCTCTTGAAGAAAGTGGTCGTAACGCTTGTCTTCATTCAGCGAACGGATCACGTAATCGCGATAACGCCATGCATGAGCTCTCCGCTGATCGCGTTCAAAACCATGTGTGTCTGCGTAATGAGCAAGATCAAGCCAATGCTGTGCAAACCGTTCACCATAGTTTGATGATGCCAGCATCTGATCGACTAGCCGGTTGTAGGCGTTTGGTTCTGCGTCATTTACGAACGCTTCGACGCTCTCGGGCGATGGCGGCAAGCCGTGTAGATCAAAGGACAAGCGTCTAATCAGCGTAAGCCGATCAGCCCGAGGACTCATCGTCAAACCGTGCTTCTTGAGTTTTGCAAGAATGAAACCGTCAATGGTCTGATCAGTCACTTCCAGCGGTTGATAGGCCCACCACGATTGATCCGCCTTGGCCGTTTCTTTAACGACAATCCCGGCAGGCCAATTTGCGCCCTGTTCAATCCATTGCCGCAGCAAGTCCACCTCGACCCTAGAAAGCGGTTCCGCCTCCTTGGGCATCGCAGGTAATTCGCCATCCCGCGCCGAGACCAAGTCAATCAGGTGGCTGCTATCTGGATCACCCGCGACAACAAACTCGTTTGATTTAAGATCTGCAAAGGTTGCCAGCGACACATCGCCTTTGCGGTTGCCTGCTGAATGACAGCGGACACAATGCCTTTGAAATATCGGTGCGATTTGCTTACTGAATTCAATCGGTACCGGCGCAACCGCACCGCAAAGACCTATGAACCATCCGCAATTTAAGGCGACAAAGCCAAGCACCTTCACCGGAAAAAAGCACTGTAGTGACATCACATTTCTCGACTCGTCATTCCGATTCCTTGCCGCGACCTACGCTGTGAACATTCACTCGGCAATGCGACATCACGCCGCCGAGGTGATTCATTCCTGCTTTTCACAACGCTCGAATGGCTCACCCCTACCCGCCAGATATGCTAACAGGAGTCATTCCTGAATGTCACAAAACTAACTCTCCCAGCCACTCGAAGAGGTGAATTCGCTCGCGTTGCGACCACCGAATCCTCCTCCACAGTCAATCGCAGCACGGCGGGTGCGTTTTGCAGTCTCAATGCTTCACGACAATCGCGGCAGACCCCACCACCGCCAGGAGCTGAATGGATCTCGCAAGGGACCTGAAGAGCAGGGGAGTCAACACTTGCGTGAATTGAAAATCGACTTGATTCGAACTGGCGAAATCTCCCCCGGCAATACATCACAGTGATTTACATCGAGCGAAATGGCCATCACCGAGACAGGGGCTCACTTTCCTGGGGCACGCTTGGTTTCCAACGCCATCCATTCTGCTTCGGTGGCGATCGACTTTTGATATTCCATCATGATTTGCCAACCAGCTTCAGATTTGTGCAACAGCCCTTCAAAATGAATGTAACTAATCGACGACTCCCCATCGCGCGAGGTAGCGTACCGAAAAATCCCTGTTTCATGTGCGGTCGTCGCATCATGAAGCCGCTGCGAAAATCGAAACTCCACGGACGCCTTCATTCGCTTCGCCCGCGTATCCTCAAACCCCTCTTTCCATTTGGCTAAGGCTTCTGTTAGCGGGTAACTCGTTTGCTTGACCCCAGATACCAACACCCCCAGCGGATGGCAGGTTGCAGAATAGCCCGCAAAATCGCCCTCCCCGACACTCTGTGACACCCGAATCCAATAAGCATCAAGTTCGCTCGTCTTCTGCTGCGACACTTCGCTGGGACCCTCCGCACGGATTTCATCAAAACCGTTAGCCACGACCATCAACACGCCGCACAACCAAGCCAAGCACTTACTCATCGGGAGTCTTTCTTCATGGGGCTACGAATCATCCGCTCAAGCTGCCTGCGTGTGTCCCTTTTTACGATGGGATGCGTGCAGGCAGCCAACAGTGTAGCAACCCTGTTACCAAACAGCGATCATCGCCACACCACCAAGTCACTAGGCCTGTGCCTGAAATCAATCTTCAGCACCACAAGCAGCGTGCCGCTGACTTGTTTCCGACCAACCAATAAGCGTGCCTTATACCGACGCTGACTCGCATACACAGATGACAGCGATGTACCATGCGATCGACACGATCAACGCGCTGACTGCGACGAACATTTGCCCTCTCGGGAGTTTGCGGCAAGCGACTTCGAGCATAATTGCAAGTGCAAAAGTGGCGACCGCGAGCAAGAACCGAATGCCGTTTCCCCAAAACGAAACATCAACAAAAAATGCGGCGAATTGGATGCCAAAAAACCACATGAGCGTGTAAGGGCGGGGCGGCGATCGCCACGCAACAACACTCATCACGACAAGCAATGGAAAAACAAAGAAAGGGATTAACATAATCCCCGGACCCATCATTGAAATACCTGGAAAAAACAGCGGCGGAATTCTTGAAAACGCAGTGTACCCGGTTTTCGAAAAAAGCCATGAATAGGTTGCACAAAGTACGGCGGTCATTCCAATGAACACCAAAATTGACCGAATACCAAATTGCGTTTTCGTTTGCCAGCTTCCCATCTGCTCACCACCACCTACCAGTACCGCCGCGTGCTAGAAGCGGTTCCACAAGAGCGGTAAAACAACCTACGTCATCGTGAATCAAGAAAATCAACACCCTGAAGTAAGCAGAGTAAACGCGTCCATGCTCTCGGCTGCTTTTAACCGCCTCTTCATTCTATCCAGCCCGAGCGGAACGCATTCTATCGACCGTACACGATCATCCCGCGGAAAGTAGCAGCAGGCAAAGCATAACGAAGCTGTACTTCAGACCAGACAGAATTCCGACTTTACCCCTAACCAGCTTGATGATCGTCGCCGGCGGCCACGGTAATATCCGGCATTCATTAATCCGCTCCACCAATCTGTCGGCGAACAATCGCAACAAGCAATCCGATCGCCGCCCACTGCAGTGAACCGAGCACCAAAACTGTTGTGATCTCACCGTCCCAAAATCGCGACAGTACAAGAATGTCTGCGAGTAATAACCATTGGTACAGCAGCGACCCCAAAGCTGAAAATGGAGTCATCAAAAGGAGCACAGAAGCAAGAACAAGGATTGCATGCGCCGCCGCAAACATCAATGGAAACGCAAGCCACAGCGGGATTTTTGGATTGAGCTTCATTACCACTCGCCTGCTACTCTCTCATGAAAGATCCGAACCGCCTCCTGGTGCAACACTCGTCGCCACGAGGTGGACACGAGAATCAAATCTCAGCTTGGAACTGGCCTTAAACAAGTCGCTGCGCACTTTCAATCCGCAGCTTTCAATGTAGATCACAATATGTGATGACCTACTGAAACCGCGGCTACCCCAAGCACACCGAAAGAGCGAAATGTCAAGTGCGATCTAACCGACAGTTGCAGCCAACCCGAAATAGATTGCCTTAAGACAATCAAAAATCACCAGCAACCTTATCGCTCCGAATCATAGCATCGTGATCCTGCTTTGAAATCGTGGGTCATTTAGAATACATCTTTCAGACCAAGGAAAATTAACTCCCCAAGGCAGGACGGGATCACGGGGGCAGGACGGGATCACAGCACTGCCTCCTTCAAACGCACAAATCCGAGTGAACAACCACTCTGATCAATGCCCGTCAATCTCGGCCATGCTATACCATCAATTCGTTCCCCACTCTGAAGCCAGCAAATTAATCGAACCACCATTCAACGACACGACCTGGATCAACGCGAACCAGCAGTAGCGCGAATGCACATAGCAACACGTACAGCACTGTGAGGGCGGCACCCAATCCAGCCCGTGAACTACGCCGCATTGAAAGGGGGAAAAACAAAATGGGAGCCGAGCACAACTTTCGCACATTTCGGTGCACTGAATCTCCAACACCTGAATCGGCGTCGATGAATGCAATCGCTTTCGGTCCGGAATGGGCAACAACTTGGTTCAGACCCGATACCATCCATTCCACCAAAGACCAAAACTAAAACCAAGACCGGCATCCCGGTCGCCCAGCGGTATGGCATACCTACTTGTTGGGTTTCACCTCGATTTTCTCAAACCCGTTTGCCCCAATGACATTGAAGCCACCGTCCTTATTACTCCTGGTGAATCCGTCATACGCATTCCGCGCCAAATAAACCCGCAGTGTCACTCCTTCACTGGGCAAACCGCGATGACCGGATGTCGACGCTGGAACGCGCCCACCTCCAACCCAACGACGCTTCCAGTAACGCACATAAGCCAAATCCGCCGGTTCAATGCTCTCACCTTTTTCGACGGTGCCGACACTAATTTCGGCGACAAACCGGGTGTAGCTCCAATCGCCTTCCGACTCAGTGCGCTCGTACACGCGGACCACCTTGCCGACAATGATATCGGTCGCTGTTTGCCGAAGTTCTTCGGCCGACATGGGGGCCTTTTCACCCTTCACGTTGGGACACATGACAACGGCCGTGACAAACAAAAGCAGGGAAAAACGGTTCACTTGGGACTCCTGAGCGGTTCTTCAACGAATTTCGGTTCCAAAGAAGCACCAGCATCGCTGGAACCAGTTGTCTATCCAGAAGACACAGGCAACGACATTTACTTAGGTGAATACCAAATATTTTATTCTTAACTCGTCTCAACCTGTCAGCTCTGGTTAGAAATCTACTTTGCCTTTCGGGACGAATAGGCTTGGCAAAGTCGGGTAAGTCGTGATTGGATGCAACCTCCTCAACAGCAGTCGGAATATTCGATCAGAAATGTTTTCGCCAAGTAAAGGATCGTGACGGCCAGCAGTGCTCCAAGTATGAACACGAAGCCCAACACACACTGCCAAATCGCACCCGAAGCTTGGCGAATAAGTCAGCACTAACCAAAGCGTCATCCACATAGGCGTTCACCTCTCCCGCACCACCCACCTCGACTCGCACTGTGTGAACCTCCCTCTCGCCAACCGGGAATTCCACTGGTCCACGATGCACTGGCCCCTAGTTGCCCTGGCCCCTAGTTGCACTGGCCCTTAGTTGCACTGGCCCCTAGTTGCCCTGGCCCTAGTTGCCCTGGCCCTAGTTGCCTTCTGCATCTTGCACGAACCTCTCGATCCCACTCTTAAAAGATGACGAGAGATAGACCGTATTAGATTCCGCGCTCCCCACACGAATAGACTGGAGCTCTCGAACCAAGCTTCCATCGACCGTCTTAGGGGGTTCATTGATCTTACCTGGCAATCGCAGTTCCACCCAAGCAGCCAAAACTAACGATCTCGGCAGAATCAAATCAAACCAGCGGAGCGATCACAGGCTAACCCGCAAGGTTCAGTTTGTTCATGTCGGTTTTGTCCACATTCAATGCAATACAAGATTGCATCATCTTCAACATTCAAGAAGCGGCTCGACATGGAATCCCCAACCGCGAGCTTTAAATCAACGACTCCCCACGGTTAGGTGGTAGCTGCAGCAAACGCTTTGTTCGAACTTCATCACAACGCAAAAAGAGCTGCTGGCAGAGCGAACGCTCAACGTGCGGCACCAAAGTGCATGATAAACCTGGACGCACCCGGTCGATTAATTCCTGGGGTGTCATATCTGACGACTGTGGCCAGTACCGATTCGCATCTTCCATCGTCGCTGCGCCGTAGACAACCGCATCCAATTCAGCCCAAATACAAGCCGACATACACATCGGACAAGGCTCGCAGGTACTGTAAAGAACACAACCGCGCAGAGAGAGACGTTGCGATTTCTTCGTCGCCTTGCGAATTACGTTGACCTCTGCGTGACTTGTTGGATCACAGTCGCGCATCACCGTATCGAATGCTTCGGCCAGCACCTCCTCTGTCGTCACATCGTAAATTGAAGAACCGAATGGGGAAGGGTGATCGGAACCAAGCGATTGGCTCGTAAAATCCACCAACAACCGCATACGCTCGGCGTTCTGTTCATCCGTCGGCAATGCCAAAATAGCTCCAATCCAAACATAGTTCTTGTTAACAGACCGTTCAGCGATCACGTGACAGACAGTTTAGCACCGAGCCAGCCCCAGAAGATGGGCGATCTTTTTATTGTCATGCTCTGCTCCGCTGCTTCCCCAACAATTACGACACATCACCACTCGGCAAAAGCGTTGCCTCCCAGGCTGCCAAGGCAATTGGAAAACCGGACCGCCCCAGGCCGATGCGCACGAACCGATCATCACAACCGAGACACGCCCCAGGCAGCAACAACACGCCATGCTTCTGCGCGAGGTCGTGACAATAGTCAGTCGCATTTGCAAAGACTTTAGTTTTACCTGCATTCAAACGAACGAAATCAATCTCGACGAGGCCAGTGGACCCAGCTGTTGGAGGTCGCCATCGAAACAAAGCGGAGTGCCGTTTCATGAACTCAGTACAGATCAACAAGTTAGCGCGAACAATCTCACGGTTGCGATCTGCCAGCTGGTCTCGAACAGACAAAGCCTGTATCGACAAGTATTCTGTCGGAGCGGCGGGGCAAATTGTCGTATAGTGCTTCCAGCCGATCAGCTGCTCACGAACCATTTTGTCGCGAACGATCAACCAACCCGCTCGCAATCCGGGCAAGCCATAAGTTTTCGACAACCCATGAAGCACGATCGCTTTCTCGTAAACATCGGCTGCGGACGGCAGTGTCGGCTTGAGCTGCCATTCCGTTTCCAATCCCCGGTAAATTTCGTCGCAGAACAACCAGCAATCATTGCGTCGGGCGATCTCCACCAGCTGCTCAAATTCGTCAGGGGTGGGTTGATATCCACATGGATTGTGCGGAAAGTTGACGATGATTAGTTGCGTTTTCGAATTGACCAAGGACTCCAATCGTTCCAAATCCATCTCCCAACCCGTCTCGGTTGGGACCAACTCCCACGACTGCATCTTGCCGCACAGGTGATCAGCCACATGATGCAACGCGTCGTAAGCTGGACTCAATGCAATCACTTCATCGCTGGCGTCAAGCAGAGTCTGCATTGCGAGATAGATGCCTTCAACCGGCGATGTCAGAATCACGACATCATCGGCCTCAACGTTTCCATACATCTCGGCAACAAGTCGCCGGTATTCCGGGTTTCCTTGACTTTCCGTGTAGCCCAGCTTCAGCTCCCCAAATTCCTTCAGGGAACCACCGGACAGTTCAAGCAATTCTGCGATCGAAGTCGTTTCACAATCTGACGACGCCAAAACGTGGGGGGCTGTGAACTCATAGAGAGCAAAAAATTGTTCGGTAAGAAACGGCTTGATTTGCATTCGTGACTCTCCGCCTTGACTGCTCGATTATTTCACCAGGAAAAACATAAGAAAGCAGACCTGAGAACTAAGAACAACCGAAGGCAGCACGAAGGTCATTCACTTGCGATGACGCGATATACCGTGTCAGCTTGGAAAAGAACAAAGGAAATGCTCATCTTATGATGCCTCAAGTTCCTTTCCGAAGATCTTGCACCTTTGCTTTTCGACGGAACCTAAGACCATCTTTCCAACTGATTGCAATTCGTTGCTTCACGCCTCGCCAAGACCTGATCATCACGCCGAACGCGGTGATTGCAGGGCGCAAAACCAAGCTGCTTTTGTTTTCCTGAGACCTTAATTCAGACGCAAGCTTCCCTACCTACCTCTTGAATCTTACTTCTCCGTGAGATTCACACGAAAATAAATTCAATCGCTGTTCGCGACCGCTTCCGGCGAACAACATACCCGATCAACCAGAAAGACTCGACCACGGCGCTGCGATGAATACGCGAGATGCAGCCTGTCGCCACCGAGTTCACCTGAACGCCTTTGCTAGTCAGATCTGGAAGCCTAATGCTTCTAATGATCACCAGCCACAAACCAGCGGGCGCAATCGGTAACCAACTTCACTTCAGCCAATTTTTCATACGCTTGCGAGACTTCGGTGTTCAACGTATCGACCTACCTACCATTCACTCCCTTGTGAATGAATGCCCAAGTGAACGAATGCCTAAGCACCGGCATCCCAGAATGCGGGTCGAGCGTGATCCCCCGCACCAAGTGCCCCCGCGTTCTAGCGAACGCGGCAACGAAGAGTCATTAAGCAGTAGAGGTTGGGCCGGTAGGAACCGGTATGACTTAGCCACTGCCCCCACGCGTTAAGAACAAAGTGTCAAACTGGCGTTCCCTTACATCCCGTTCTTCAATTTGATCAGCGTTCCACCGCACGTTTCGACCAATACTCTAAGAAGTCGGCGGCCAGTGGCCCGCTTGGCTCGGCTCCGTCGCGATGCTCTGCAACGGTGTACCCGAAGTAGTGTGCGATCCAACCATCAACGCGATCATCGGCCGCGACGATAAACTTGTCGAAGTCGGCGACCGAACAGTTCATGGGAAACGTCTCCTCGATCACCAGCGGCTTACCCAAATCGTACGCGGCGAGCGCATCAAGCTCCTCTTTCAGCCGGCTGGTAGTGGGATAAACATGGATGCTGACGAAATCGAGTTGACTGATGACCTGAGGGGAATAAAAGACGGGCTTCGCTTTCGGCCAAACAAACGCCCACGGAATGACACCCACGGTCGTGAGTGTTTCCTTGTCGTGCACGCGAATGGTTTCCACAAGCAATTTCACCCAGGCTTCAGCGATGTCCGCTGTTTCCCGTCCACCGGAACGATTGCTGATCCGTTGGACAAAGTAGAATCCCTCAAGCTCGCCTCCAACCCACGGATGCTCTTCTTTACGCGGCTTGGTGATCACCGGCTCATTCATCAGGTCATAGCAAAACACGACCGAATCGCCGGCGCATGTCTTAGACAGCGCGGCCCAGAATCTGGCCTGGGCCTTCCAGCGATCGGCTTCGGAGAGCTCGTCGTACCAAGATGGGATTCGCTTCAGCCGAAAACAGTTCAGACCGGTAAGGTCGAGGTATAAACCAGTCGCGCGTGCCAGCTTCAGAAGGCGTTTCAGACGGGCGAGTTGCGCGGTATCGGGCTCGTCTGCCGACTTCATGTATGTTTCGAATTGCAGGTGCCACCGAACCACATTCGCCCCAAGTTTCCGCATCTCGCGAAAATCTTTTTCGATGCGATTCCAGCCTTCATCGGTGTCCCAATCGTCTTCTGCAAGCCTCTTGAACTGCCCAAGATAATTGAATCCCCACGGGACAAATGGTTGGTTCGTCTCAGCGAAGACGAACCCCGCGCCGTCGTCCGCCACGCGGACACGCGGCAGATCCCCGCCTGCGGGCTCGACGCCGTAACTCACCCTTCCCATGACGACCAGGATCAGTATTCCAATCGTCGACAAGATGGCAAACGGCGGTCGATTCAATCGCCACTTGATTACTTTCTGGAATTGCATTGGATGCCCTCACATGGATCTGGTTTCGTTCACAGCGCGTCTACCGTACGACTGAGGAGCAACGGCTTGGCAGAGCACATTGATGAGCCAAGCAATCAAAAACTACTCCGCCACGGAGTCGTCCGATTGGTCGTTTTTTTGGCGACAATCCAAGTTCTCCATGTTGTATTTGAAGATCAAACGATCAAGGTTCTCATCCTCGATGCTGTACCAAGCACTATCTTGTTCGCTAAAGGGATCTTCCTGCTTGCGAACTAACTTGGACAACTGAGATGTGCGGGGATTACGGTCGGCCAACGGCTTGGAATCACCAAACGCTTCTACGGTGGCCGACATCAGGCCGCGATGTTCGATCGCGCCAATTGCAGCCAAGCCATCTTGTGCAGCCTGCCAGTGGTCACCGGAAGAGTTGAAATAATATTGTGCAAACCCACCATTGTTGACCTCGGCATCGAGCTCTGTGATCGCGCAAATATGCTTCTCAGCTTCGGTCAGAGCCTCCCATCCATCTGCCTGTACGACATCCCATGGATCTCGAATCACCTCGTAATATCGATGGAATCGGTAAATCGCCTTGATCGCCCCTCGCGATACCTTCTCGTCTTCGTGATCCAAAAAACGTTCCAACATCACCAAGTCCTCCGCATTGCGATGTACGCCGACAAGCGGGAGCGCTGCTTCGACTACATTCGCCATTGGGTACTCAATCGGTTCCTTGCTTGAATCCGCGATGATAGTGAGTACGCGTGCCCGAGGAACTTTTACTGACTCCCGTTCAAAGGCCTCTAAAATTCGCCAGACTGGTCCAAAGCGAACGGACAACAATTCCTCGCTCGTCAGGTACTCGATCGCTCGATCACGATCGAGTTTTAAAAGTATCGTTGGGATACTATCGCAGACATTGAAATTCGTATCTCCGGGCCACATATCGGCGATTACGGTAAATAAATCATCCTTCGCAGATTCTTCAACGCGACCAGCTGAGATCGCTCGCTGGATGCCGATCAACGCGGAGCTTCGCACATACTCGCCGCGGTCAGTGACCGCTTGACCCAGACCCGGTAGTGAATCGGTAGAAGCAACGGAACCGATGATGAGTGCGACCCTCTTCCTGATCTCGTCGCTGTCAGACTCAAGGAATGGTGCAAGCAGTACGGCAGCTTCTTTTGGTGGTGGTGCGTCCTGGTCAAAAATTTCGCAAAGGCGGTTGAGCGGGCTTTCAGGTCGGGAGCTTTCCTGGTCAGGCAATTCGACCAAGCGTTCCTGCAAAGAAGGGTCTCGCAGAATCTCAAGGGCTCGGGGATACGCTTCGCTTCCCAATTTGGCCAGTATCCGCAGCTCTTTCTCCGCATCGCGCGATGACTCCGCCTCAAAAACAAAGAAATCAACTAACGCGGCGACTTCCGTGGAAGACTCAGACATTGATTTGGCCGCGTCAGCAACCTCTTCCTCGAGCTGATCAAAATCTGGCATCGCGTCCGGGTTACGAACCAAATCCCAAAATGAACCTTGCCCTGGTCGCCTCGATCGGGACCAGCCGAAAAAGATGACGGCAGCGATCACCAACATTAATACGACGACAATCGCTATCTTCATTTGGGCAGAATCTTTCGGTTGAATGAAAAGGCATAGCGGTTAGCATAAGCGGGCCATCGCGATTGTTGCCCGAATTGTCAGCGCAACGCCGGCGGCTCAGTATGTCAGTGCAACGCCGGCGGCTCAGTGTGCCAGCGAAGCGCCGGCGGCTTTGCGCTTGCCCCATTGTTGTGCATCGACGATAGTCGTGCAAATTGCATCCAGCCGTTTGACGTCGATAGAATCTGGCTAGGCACTGTTTGAAAACTGCTATTTGTGTCTGAGTCATAATCGTAACCACTTGGGAACTTACAAGGGCTTCCAAGTCCAGGGACGGATTAATGACACGGCACCAACTTAACGACGATCAGTGGCATTGGATTCCTGACCTATTCCCACCGCCCAAGGCGACAGGACGACCCGCAACCAATAGTCGAGTTGCGATCGGTGGAATCTTGTGGATTCTTCGAACGGGTGCTCCGTGGCGGGACCTGCCTGAAGAATTTGGTCATTGGCGGACGATCTACGGTCTCTATGATAAATGGAATGGTGATGGAACCATCGATTCTATCTTGGACCGATTGCGAACAGCACATTATCAAGGTGAAGTGATCGACAATGATCTGTGGTGTATTGATGGGACAATAACTCGTGCTCATCGCTGCGCAGGTGGTGGCGAAAAAAAAGGGATCCAGGCGAACCCGATGACCATGCGTTAGGTCGCTCTCGCGGCGGCTATTCCACCAAAACACACCTTTTGACCGACGGCAACGGTTTCCCTCTCGGGTTTACACTGACCGGCGGTCAAGCTCACGAGTCGACTGCGTTTGAACTCGTGCTCCAAGAAGCAGATCAATCACTCCACTTCGACGATGGGAGTCCGGTCGCATGGCCTATCGGTCTTGCGGGCGACAAAGGCTATCGAGCGGACTGGATTGACGAGCTGCTCATCGGACTGGGGATCAAGCCTGTCATTCCTTCCAAGGCGAATGAGGATCAGGTTTATGTTTTGGTTCGCCTAAAGGAACCGTCGGCGGTACAGCCCCATGCTATTATCGCCTTGCCGCCAGAGGGTGCTCCGATAAAGAAAACTTTGCCGGT
>JAQWPZ010000272.1 GCA_029245125.1 Rubripirellula sp. | reverse complement strand
CCTCCGAGCTCAATTGCATCGAAAAAGTGTCATGATCCTGCTCAGAAACCGACATCACAATCCGCCCCACTTCCCGACGAGCCGCGAGTCGCTGCACGGCATGAACCCAAAGCGGCTTGCCTAATAACAGAGCAAACAATTTGTTGGACTGCGATCCAAAGCGTTGCCCCGATCCGGCAGCTGGCAAAATCGCAGCAACCGAACCATCAGACAGCACCGTTTCAGAATCAGTCATCACAATTAAGGACCCATCAACAACAGGAAAGTCGGGCCGGTATATCAGGCCATCGCTGATCATTCAAGCAAGGTGGAGAACGATACCCTGCAACAGAGCGACGTCTTTACGCCGCATCTTCTTCATCTTCATACTCGTCATCTTCATACTCGTCATCTTCGTATTCAGCATCTTCGTATTCAGCATCTTCGTAGTCATCCTCTTCGTAGTCGTCGCCTGCACCCTCGCTGACGACACCGACATTAGATTCTCCCGCCTCTTCTTGGTCCTCCGCATCGTCTGAGGCAGCTTCATCGACGTCGTCCTGATCGTCTTCGTACTCATCTTCCTCGTACTCATCTTCCTCGTACTCAGATGCATCGGCAGAGCGGGTTCCCGGCGCTGGCTGTACGCGTGCCGCCGACTCCACTCCTGACGGTGAATCCACCACCCCAAGTGACTTGCGTTGATCTTTTTCGACCGGTGCTGACTGACGCTGACTTTTCGAGGCCTTCGCTGGCGTTGGCTCAGGCTTTTCCCGTTTGGGAACGATGGTTGCGGTGGCAACCGGTTCCTCGGCCTCTTCTGATTCCAAGCCTTGCATGGCTTCCCATTGCGGCATGGTCATGATGACCTCACGAGCCTTGCTGCCGTTGTACTCGCCAACGACTCCGTCTTCGGCCATGAAATCGATCAACTTGGCTGCCCGCCCGTACCCAATTCCCAAACAACGCTGCAGCAGTGAACAGGATCCAC
This sequence comes from Rubripirellula sp., assembly GCA_029245125.1. GTDB lineage: Bacteria > Planctomycetota > Planctomycetia > Pirellulales > Pirellulaceae > Rubripirellula. The sequence continues at coordinate 11,317 of JAQWPZ010000272.1, read as the reverse complement.
GTCCTTCCCGAATCACAACTTCAATCGCACTGTCATAAAGCTCATCACGCTTTTTCAGTTTATCCAGACTGGTGCCTTCACCGTCTTCTTCTTGTTCGATCTTGAGATTCATCAACTCGCCGACAAAATTCTGTTCAGCAGTACTACATTGGTCACAGACCTTGTCGATCTCGTCGTCGGAGAGATAAGTCCCTTGTCCACGAATCAGCGTACTGGTCCCCGGCCACAAGAACAGCATGTCACCGTTGCCTAGCAACTTGTCGGCCCCATTTTCGTCGAGGACCACACGACTGTCGGTTTTACTGGCAACTTGAAAACTCAGGCGTGCCGGCAAGTTACTTTTGATCAAACCTGTGATGACATCCACGGTTGGCTTTTGTGTTGCCAAGATCAAGTGGATTCCGACAGCACGACTCTTTTGCGCGAGCCGAATGATGTGTTGCTCGACATCTTTGCCGGCCGTCATCATCAGGTCAGCCATTTCGTCAGCAACAATCACGATGAAGGGCAATTTCTCAGGAACGTTTCCTGCTTGATCTTCATCATCGACTTCCAACCGCCGCAACACTTCGTCTCGTCCAAGATCGTTAAAACTATTGATATGCCGAACCCCCGCTTTCGCCAGCAGGGAATATCGCTCCTCCATTTTCTCGACGGCCCACGCCAAGATGGCTTCTGCCTTTTTCATGTCTGTGATGACTGGATGCATCAGGTGCGGCAACCGGCCATAGCCACTCAATTCAACCATCTTGGGGTCGATCATCAGCATCCGCACTTCATCCGGCCGGCAACACATCAGAACCGAGGTGATGATTGCATTCAAGCAAACACTCTTTCCGGTACCCGTTCGGCCAGCGATCAAAAGGTGCGGCATTTTCGCGAGATCGACGACCATCGGATTGCCGGAGACGTCCTTCCCCAAGAACACGGGAATGTTCATCTTTGCCGCCCGTGTGTCTGATTCCTCGATCACGTCGCGCAAGCGAACAACTTGGCGTGATTCGTTGGGCACCTCGATGCCGACTGTATTTTTCCCTGGCAGAGGCGTGACGATTCGTACGCTAGGAACACGCAATGCGATGGCAAGATCGTCCGCTAGTCCGGTGATTTTGCTCAATCGCAAACCGGCTTCCAATTCAATCTCATACTGCGCAATCACCGGACCGGTTTCGATCTCCACGACGCGAATATTGAAACCAAAGTCCTGAAAGGTCTCTTCGAGAATGTGCGCTTTCCGGCGGACTTCGTGGAGCTGTTCTTCGTAGCAGACGTCGTCGCTCTGCTCGAGCAATTCCAAGCTCGGAAGTCGGTAGTCCTCAAGTCCAGAAGGAGCGGATTCTTGAACGTTCTTGAACAACTCTTGCCGTGGATCAGTTTTGGCCTGTGGCCCGCGCACTTTGGGTTGCGAAACACGCACTTTAGGCTGCGGCACATCATGCGATTGATCATTTCGCACTTTCAGTTTCTCATCCCCGACCTCGACGTCACGAGTCGCTTGGACGTCCGCTTCCTCTTCTACGTCCTCGCCATCCTCGTACTCGTACCCATCGTCCAGGTTCTCGTTATTCGCATCGGTTTCAGGATTCGCGTCCTCATCTTCTCGAAGATCCTCCTCAAGCGCTGCTTGGCCCTCTTCCGTGTCGGCCTGTTTTCGTTTTGGCCGCATAAATTTGATCTTCGGTTCTGAACGTTTTCCGTCTCCTGCCTCGGGCTCCTGTTGCTCACCCTCCAACGTGATTGGCTCCTCCAAATCGGTGAAAGGCTGTCGCCGTCGACGTGGCGACGGCAGCACGGCAGCAGCTCGCCTCATTCCACGCTGAGATGCCCTCGCTCCCTTTGAGACAAGTGTTTTACTGGCGTACACCAAGGCGTAATCGGTCGTCAATAAGCCCCCAACGGATAACACGGTGAGAGTCAGAATCCAAGCGCCCGCGGGTGCGAAGTGTTCCAACAACCACGTTGACGTCATGGCCCCTAATAATCCTCCGCTACCCCACACCGGCATCGATTCGGGTTGCAGCGGCGAAAGCGCTGCGGCGGTCGCGACACCAACCACAATGATCGTGCCACCGAGCGATCGCAGAACGGGCGCATTAACATGTCCACGAAATAATAAAGCAGTTGAGATCCCTCCCAACGCAGCAATCACCATCGCCGATGCGATGCCGAGGTTGTCAAACAGGATCGCGGCAATCAACGCTCCCCAGTAACCGCAAGCATTCGTGATCGTATCGTTGGCCGGGTAGACGCTGACATCGGGCGAGTAGACAGCACTAATCGGCCACAGCGGAGTATCGATCGGATCGGCAGGACTCCGCGTTACCACGGATACCGTGATCATTAACGTGATCGCTACCAAAATGATCGCGCTGATGTCCCGAGTTAGATTCGGTATTCGCTCTGTTTCTTCTTCGGTCTCTTGGAGAGGTGCTGTCGCCATGGAAATGCCGATGGGTTCTATGCAGAAGATGGTCGCACGGGCGCGCACGGACAGACGTAACCGTGCTAGACCTATCAATCGGCATTCGCGGTCGCTTCAAGCAAGCCTGACCTGCCGAACCGACCCAACCCGAACAATCCGCAAACTCGACCGTGCGAATCGCCACCTCCTGCATGCATCCAGCCCGCTGTGCATCCAGCCCGCTAACCGCTCGTCACTCGGCTCCGCAAAACGACATTCGTCACCGCGAACTGTCACTCGGCGTAGTGAAAATCAATCGGCGTAGTGAAAATCAATCGGGGCATCGATATCGGGGTGCAAGCTTTGATGCACAGGACACTTGCGGGCAGCACTTTCCAGACGATGACGCATCTCTGGATCAGGTACCGCGCCAGCCACGACCTTTACCACCGTCCGCAAGGCTCCAATCCGTCGTACCGGTTGAGTCACCATCTCTTTGGTCACTTCGACGGTAGATCCGCTCAGATCGATCGCGTGTCGCTCAGCAACTAATCCCAAGATGGTCATTACGCAGGTCCCCAAAGCCGTGGCAACCAAATCAGTAGGCGAAAAGGAAGTACCCTGACCCCCATTGTCGGTTGGCGCGTCGGTATGCAGGGTCATCCCGCTCGGCTCATGTGTCGCGTCAACCCGAAGCTTACCGGAATAAACAGCATCAATCTTCACAGCCATCAATTGAATCCTTGCAGGGTTGATTGTCCAAGCCGCATTGAAAAGGATGCGACTAGCAGAAAAGAGAGCATTAAGAATGCTGGCAGAAGTTGGTACCGCCAGCGGAACGTTTGACTGGCTTACCGTGCTGAGCGAAGAAGTACCCGCGTGCGAGCCAAGCTCGCACGCAAGTCAACTCAGATCAACTCAGATCAACTCAGATCAACTCAGATCAACTCAGATCAACTCAGATCAACTCAGATCAAGTCGGGGAAGCTCGGAGAAGCTCGGTTCAACTCAGGGAAGCTTAGCGAACTCATCAATTTCAGCTCGCGTGAACTTGCTGTTCAGTCGAGCCCCAATCTGCGTGACAATCCGGGCAGCAGCATGGGAAGCGAGGTGCCCCGCTTGCCGCCAATTCATCCCGTTGGTGATCCCATAGAGCAAGGCTCCCGCATACATGTCGCCTGCACCGGTCGTATCACGCGGCTGGACAGAGACACCTTCGATCGGAAACGCCTCACCCCCGTGCATCACCAGCGAACCTTTTTCACCCAGCGTCATCGCGACATTCTCGGCATGCTCGTGGAGTTTGGCAGCACAGGTGATCGGATCTGACTCATTGGTCAAACTCTTGGCTTCCTCCTCGTTGCAGAAAAGCAGATCGACCGGGCCGGTCACAAGATCCCAGATTTCGTCACGGATCAGGTTGATCAAGAATGGATCGGAGGCAGTCAACGCGATTTTCGTTCCATGCTTTTTCGCCAGATCCATGGCGTGATAGGCGGCCTCCCTCGTGGTCTTTCCCGTCAGCAAATAGCCTTCAATGTAAACATACTTGGCCGCTTTGATGAGCGGTTCGTGAATGTCGTCAGCGGTCAATGTCTCGGAGGCTCCAAGGTTTGTCAGCATCGTTCGCTGAGCATCCTCGGTAATCAGGACAGCACATGTCCCGGTGGACGCATCGGCCGGAACCACATCGATAGCCACACCTAGCTCGCGCATTTCATCCAGAAAGAACTTGCCGACCTCGTCCTTCCCGACTTTTCCAACGTAGGCTGCCGAGCCGCCCAAATCAGCCATTGCAACGACGGTGTTCGCAGCCGAGCCACCAGCACACCGATGCAAGGCACGGCCGTTCAATCCGCCCAACACAGTTGCTTGTTGCTGGTCATCAACGAGCGTCATAATTCCTTTGTCGATCGCCAATTCTTCCAGCAGGGAATCTTCAACATCGGCCTGGATATCAACCAATGCGTTCCCAACACCAAATACGTCATAATCTGCCATGGCTGCCGTCTCGCGCGGACTGTGTGGTTTCCGAATTTCTCGGACGAACCGTTGTCCAAGAGCCGATCAACCTACTCGAAAGATGGCCCCCTAGGGAAGGGATTCACCAATCCGACCTGATTCCCAGCACGGCCGGAAATGCGTGGGGTGGGGCGGAAAACACCTAGCGAATCGGGGCGAGCCTGCTTCGGTCGAGCCCGATCTTGATGAAGCAACCTCGCTGCGACGTGACCCCGATTTCGCGACCGATTTTCCATCCCTTCGACCTCAACCGATGGTTTGCGGCCGTGAAAGGGAACATGGACCAGAGGAACGAGGGCGTTAGAGAGGCTTGGCCAACTGGGCACCTGAACGACGAAACGTCTGGTCACCTGAACGACGAAACGTCTGGGCACCTGAACGACGAAACGTCTGGGCACCTGAACGACGAAACGTCTGGGCACCTGAACGACGAAACGTCTGGGCACCTGAACGACGAAACGCCTGGTCACCTGAACGACGAAACGTCTGGGCGAATGGAATTTTGACTCTCGCCGGCACGACCATCTTGCCAAAACCACCAGAAATCGCGACACTCTGGGGACTGATTGAAACCGTCGTGTGACCCCCTCGGCTGAATTGTGCAGCTTTGGTGCCGGATCACGCAGCTAGTCCCCCCCATCCGCAGGCCCAATTGTGGCTCGCGAAAGGCATTTTCATGGCTCGATATACTGGTCCAAAAGCTCGTATTAACCGTCGCTTGGGCACCCTAATTTACGAAACAGCGGGGGCAGCGCGAGCCCTCGATCGACGCCCATCGCCTCCCGGAATGCACACCCGTGGACGCCGCCCAAGTAACTACGGCTTGGCGTTGATGGAGAAGCAAAAGATCAAACACTATTATGGTTTGGGCGAACGACAGCTACGACGGTACTTTGACGCGGTCGGGCGCAAGCCGGGCAACACGGGCGAACTGCTTTTGCTGATGTGTGAGCGACGTTTAGACAATGTCGTCCGACGCGTTGGCTTCACGAAAACCCGTCCGCAAGCCCGCCAAGGGATCGCTCACGGCCATTTCCGCGTCAACGGCGTCAAAGTGACCAAACCCAGCTACCTGTTGCGTCCCGGCGACATCGTGGAAGTTCGCAGCCGTGAAGGCCTGAAGAACCTCTATCGCGGTGTGATTGCCAACGCGACTCCAGATGCGTTGGACTGGGTTACTTTCGACAGCGAAAACCTAAAGGCCACGGTTCTGGGCCTCCCCGGGGCAAGCGACATCAGCTTGCCAGTGGACGCGAATAGCGTGGTCGAATTCCTGTCACGCTAATGACGAATTGAATTCGTCATGATGAAGGTCAGAACGGCTGCTGCGGTCCACTGGGGACTGTGCAGCCATGCGGCTCGCGAAAAGGGCCAGCCGACCCAACTTCTTTAGGGTCGCTCGACCCATCCTCTTGTGAGAATCTTTTCCTGTGATGCATGCTCCCGTTGTTGTTCTCGGTGGCGGTCCCGGCGGATACGCTGCTGCATTTCTGGCGGCCGATGAAGGCCTAGACGTCACCATTGTCGAAGCCGAACCGCGTCTGGGAGGCACCTGCCTGTTACGCGGCTGCATCCCCAGCAAAGCTCTGCTACATGTTGCCAAGGTGATCGGCGAAGTCGATGAACTGCGTGCGGATTGGGGCGTCGAATACGACGCTTCTCCCAAAATCGACATCGACAAGGTGCGTGCCCGAAAAGACAAAGTTATCGCCAACCTGACCGGCGGCCTGGGACAACTCGCCAAACGCCGCAAGGTCCGCGTGATCCAGGCACGGGGCAAGTTCCTGAATTCGACGACGCTCGAGCTAGAAGGGGATCACGAGTCGATCCCCGAAGGCAATCAGCTGACGTTTGACCACTGCATCCTGGCGACAGGCAGCGTCCCAGCAATGCCGCCAGCCTTCGACATCGGCAGTGATCGCGTGATGGACAGCACCGGCGCGCTGAACCTGATCGACATTCCAGAAACAATGCTCGTCGTGGGAGGCGGTTACATCGGCCTCGAAATGGGCAGCGTTTACGCGGGACTGGGGTCGAAAGTCACCGTCGTCGAGTTGATGGATGGCCTGCTGCCAGGCGCCGACCGTGACCTCGTCAAACCGCTAGCCAAAGAGATCGACAAACTTTGCGAAGGACGTATTTATCTGAACACGCGGGTCGGATCACTGACCGAGGTGAACGACCAAGTGATTGTCACCTTCGAGGGGCCTGGCAAGTTTGGCAACGAACAATTTGATCGCGTCCTGGTCAGCATCGGCCGACGCCCGGTCACTAACGGACTGGGGCTGGAAAACACCCAAGTGGAAGTGAACAACCGAGGCTTCGTGGTTTGCGACAAGCAACAGCGAACTGCCGATCCCCATATCATGGCAATCGGTGATGTCGCCGGTGATCCCATGTTGGCTCACAAAGCAACTCACGAAGGTCGTGTCGCCGCGGAAGTTTTGGCCGGTAAATCAGCCTCCTTCGACAAAGCCGCGATTCCGGCAGTCGTCTTCACCGACCCGGAAGTCGCCTGGGCTGGATTGACTGAAGAAGAAGCCAAAAGCGAAGGCCGCAAGGTCGATGTGGAGGTCTACCCTTGGGCCGCCAGTGGCCGTGCTCAAGCGCTCGGCATCACCAACGGCTTGACCAAATGGCTGGTCGATCCAGAAACAAGTCGAGTGCTTGGCTGTGGGATCGTCGGTTCGGGAGCAGGCGAACTGATTGCCGAAGCGGTCTTGGCGATCGAGATGGGCTGCGAAGTCCAAGACATCACCGAAAGCGTTCACCCCCATCCAACGCTGAGCGAAACTCTGATGAATGCCGGTGAAATTCACTTCGGCACCGCGACCGAGATTTATAAGCCCAAAAAGAAGCCTGCAGCGACAGGCTCTTAGCCGCGGAGCAAGGCTCGCACCAAGAAGCGAGCATTCGCCGCGTAACGCGGCAACAGTCGCTTGGGATCACTCAGCATGCGGTAGGCCCATTCCATGCCGCATCGCTGCCAAACCCGCGGTGCTCGCTTGGCTGTTCCAGCGACAAAGTCAAAGGAAGCGCCCAATTGGATACTGACCGGCACGCCATAGTCCCGATAGTGCTGATGAATCCACAACTCGCCTTTGGGTTGGCCGAACGCCACCAGCAGCAAGTCGGGCCGCGACTGGCGAATTCGCGCTTGTTGCTCCCGCTGTTCCTGCGGAGTCAGCGGACGAAATGGAGGAGATTCGACACCGGCAATCCTCAGTCCGGGGTAAAGCTCCTGCAATTTATCGGCGCACTTCTGCCCGACTCCGGGGACGCCACCCAGAAAGTAAATGCCCCAACCACGCTCCGCAGCCCGCTGAGCTAGGTGGAAAATCATTTCACTCCCGGCAACCCGCTCGGGAAGTGGCATGCCGCCTCGACGACTCTGCCACACAATCGGCTGGCCATCAGCGAGTATCAAGTCAGCGTCGTCTGTAACCGGCCGCAACTCGGGCTGCTGGTGATGAAGCATCACGTAATTCAGGTTCGCCGTGATCACGTAACTCGGCGCCCCACACTGAATCAGTGCTTCAATTCGATCGACTGCTTGAGCGAGGCAAACTGAATCAAAAGGAACATCCCAGACACGGCAACGAGCCGCCAAATCACGATCAGGTCCGTCCGATTGTTGATTCGCGGGCTGCTGCGAAGAAAACTGGCTCGGGACAATCACCGGCTCGCTCGACCCGGATTCCAAACTCGACCCGATCGGGTAGGCAGAAGCGGCCGAATCTTGAATAAAAGGGTCTTGAGCAGGCATAGACGACCGACGGTGATAGGAGTTGCTGGCTCAGTCGGAAAGACGCCACGCCAGAGCCGAATTCATCGAAGACTACGTCGATCCCTGCAACCGGCAGCAACGCTCGCCAAGACGGCGGCAGCGAACACCACCTTCTGATCCTTCATTTATCGGGTCGTGACGGCTGTGCGGATCGCGTCGCGGCGATCATGATCTGTTGCATGAAGACTTCATCGCCGTCCCGCCCCCTGATTGTGCTGTCATTGGAAGGATTAGCCCGTGCCGCACTCAGCTGCTACGGGTGCTCCTGGAATCGCACGCCCGCCATTGATTCGATTGCTGGGGGAGGCGTCGTCTGGGACCGCGTGACCGCCGAATCAGATGATCCATCGGAGGTTCTGCAAGCGTGGCTCAACTCCGACTGGGCCGAGCCCTGGCAGCAAGTCGGATCCGTTGAACTCGTCACCGACACCGCCGAGCCGGCATCAAGCTGTTTCGATCACGTCACACGCGTGCCCTCGGCAGCCCCCCCCGAACACCCCGCCGAAGATATTGTCGAAACACAACTCGGCCGAGTGATCGCGGCAGCAATCGATCGCGATCAGAATTTTGACGACTGGAGCGTGCTTTGGATCCATAGCGATGCACTGACACGCTGCTGGGACGCGCCGAGACACCTTTTTCCAGATGAACAACTCGATGACGATGACGATTTAGAACCTCCCGAAGAGGGGGAATCATTCGACGCAGACACCCCCCAGGATCCTCTGCCACCTCCACTCCAACGGATCTTTGATTGCACGTCGCCGCCACAGTACCAGCGACGCGAGGACGACCACCCAGATTGGATCAGTTCGTGGATGCGGACCTACGCTTGTCAGATTCGACTCGTCGATCTGCTGATCGAGGTCCTGCTTGAATCTTTGCAGGTCCAAGATCCCTGGTTCGTGCTGGCCGGCACCTCGGGGTATCGCCTCGGACAAGCAGGCTGGATCGGATCGAGAGGCGGGACGCTCCGCAGCGCCGACATCCATTTACCGCTAATCCTGAGCGATCTGGGGCCGCTACGCATTCCGCGGCTTACAGCCAGTGGAGTCGTCACCGACCTGTTGAGTATGCTGAGCCAGGAAAGACCGCAGATTTTGCCCGTACAACTCGAGACTGAATTGGATTCGAAAACCCAAGTCGAGACGTCTTCAAAGCACGTCCTTCGCGCAATCACAACGCCTCAATGGTACTACGTTCAAGAACTAGATCAGCGGGAATCTCTATTCCTGAAACCAGATGATGTGGAGGACTGCAACGATGTCGCACGAGTTCGAAAAGAAGTCGTGAACGACTTTCGTCGCTCTGATTGAACCAGCCAATGCGAGGTCTGGCACGCGGAAGATCTCGCCGAACGATCATAAAAAAACCCTGCCGATCAAATGACCAGCAGGGTTTCTAAAATTCGTTAACGCCTCACTAACGCGAGCTTACGCGTCGGTCGCAGTTTCTTCTACCGGTGCTGGAGGAACGTCGTCGCTGGCGCTCTCTGGTGCAGGCATCTCAGGGGAAGCCATTTCGACCGTGCCACAACCAGCACATGGAGTTGCAGTTGCACATCCGCCACACGGAGTTGCAGTTGCACATGGGGCAGCTTCGCAAGGAGCAGCACATGCTGGCTCAGGTGCACAGCAGTTGGAGGCGTGACGTGCCTTCAGTCGTGCCAACAGTCCACCACCGCAGTTGCGGCTCTTGTGTCCGCTGAACAGTCCGCCACCGCAGTTGCGGCTCTTGTGTCCGCTGAACAAGCCACCGCCACAGTTGCGGCTTTTGTGTCCGCTGAACAAGCCACCGCCACAGTTGCGGCTCTTGTGGCCGCTGAGCAGCCCACCACCACAACTTCGAGCGTGAAGACCCGAGAACAGACCTCCACCACAGTTGCCGGCTTCAACTTTTGTTTCATTAATCGTAAAGCTCGCACCAATCAATAGTGCGAACGCGGCAATACCGCTCACCACAGTCCGATTCATCGAATTCTCCCAAGAGTTCGGTGTATGGTGCGATCCGAATTCGCACATCTTGTTAATGAGCCCGATCCCTGGAGCTCCACTGTTTCTGCTACCGGCCACATACCGGCGGCGAATCGACATTTGCAGGAGGGAGAGCTAACTAAGCAAAATAGGTAGCTTGAGCAAACTTTTCCGCTCACGCAAATTCGAGCGATAAGGTAACCCTCGGGGATCGGGTGTCAATTGGGCCTGAAGCCCGATCGGAGCGATTTTGGTTCAAATCGCTGGCAAATCCCGCAGCAGAACATGGCGTTTTTACTCGAAAAACATCAAAAAACGGCCTCTTGCGAGGCCGTTCCAACAAATCAAGGCTTTTCTGCCATTAAGAACAAATTTCAATTTCCGTGCCTCAGCGGGAAATCGTCCCCTCTGTGGCGGTCGCCTGAGTCGGATTCGCGGATTGATCGGCCGGGGCTGCGAGCAGCTTCGCCATCAAATCTCCATTCTCAAAGTCAATCACCATCGGTGCTTCGTCCGGATTCAGTTCCATCGCCAGTCCCGAAATACGCCAGCCGCCCGACTCCTGATGAACTGCCCAGACAACTTGGAATTGGCTGCTCGTGCCGTCCCCGTTTGGCTCGCTCCAGATACTGTGGACCAGCGCCGAAGCTGGATCATTCGGCACGTTTTCGAACCGAGTGACCTCAAATCGGGCATCGGGTGAACCAATCGGGTGAACCGATTGGCCAATTCGCTTCAGCTCGCTGTTGGCCTTTTGAGTGAGTAATTCGTTTGCGCGTGTATCCTCACCGCCCCTGCGAATTTCATCCAAAAATTGGCTGACGACATCCGCAGGTGATCCGCTGACAGTCGCGACTGGGGCGGGGGCAGCAGTCGTTGCCGTTTCGGACTGCGGAGAGGCAGGAGCTTCTGCGACTGGGTCCGAAGCAGAACCACAACCGACCAAAGCAAGCAAACCGGTGAAGATTGAGAGAGAAACCAGACGATTCATGCTTCGTCAGCCATACATGGGAGGGAGGGTGGGAAAATCTCAGACCGGGTGTACCGAAATTCGATAGCGAGGGTCAAGACAAGTTTTCACGCTCGCACCAGGCCAGATCACAGCGCAGCACCACAATCACAGCGCAGCACCAC
>JAQWPZ010000270.1 GCA_029245125.1 Rubripirellula sp. | reverse complement strand
GCCGATCGATCTCGCCCAGATAACGGTCGGACTTGCTGCTGAAATACATGTAAGCGAGGTAGGCAGGAATCGCGACCAGCAAGCCTCCGGCGGTCGTCATCAAGGCCTTGCTAATCCCGGAGGCGAGGAGCTCGGGGCGGCCAATTGATTCTTGGCTACTGATCGTATCAAAGGCCTCGATCATTCCTAACACGGTACCCAGCAATCCAACGAGCGGGGCAACATTACTGACCGCGTGGAAGACACGCAGAAAACGCCGCAAGCCATCGGCGACGCGATCACCAGCATCAACGACTGCCTGCTCGATCTCAAGCATCGGCCGACCCCAGCGACGCACCGCGGAGCGAAAAACCTCAGCAACTGGACAATCAAATTCTTCGCACAACTCAGTCGCTTCATCGTAGCTCAGTTGACCATCTTCAACGCATTCTGTGAAACGTCGCACGAACGGGCGCGGGATGACACGTCCACGACGCAACGCAATCATCCGCTCCACTGACAAGGCAATCACAATTAACGAGAAAACCGCCAAAGGGACCATCAGCAAACCGCCTTGGGCGATCTTGGCGATCCAACCCGGCGCGCTCACGGACGCTTCCTCTGCGGCCGGTTCAGTCGGCTGAGCAGGTGCCTGGGTCGGCATCGCGGCAGAGGGAATCGTGGGTGGAGCAGTCGCAATATAAGCCTCTGGAAATGGCTGCGCCTGAATCTGATTCCCGGCAGGTGGAACAGCAAACTGGCCCATCGCTACCTGCATTGACCCCATCCACCACAAAGAACCGATTGCCAGTACCAGCAGCGGAATCACCCGTGACACAAGTGCGGCCGCATGGTGATTGCGATGAGAAGCTAGGTGTCGCCGATTGGACGGACGTCGTTTGGTTTCGTTCATCTTCGAAGAGCTGGTGAAGAGTTTTTGGGATCTGTTTCGTTCAATGCCGCCATGCGGCGTCGCGCTAACACGGCGTGGGTCGTGTCAGCAAATCGGCTCAGTAAGTGTCCGTAGCACAAACTAGCTTCACGCGGTCGACCGAGTTGTTCAAAGGATTTACCAGCCTGCACTAAGGCTGCCGAAACCCAGATACCACCGGGATCGATTCCTTCTACACGACGGTACGCCTCGATCGCCAACGCAAAATCTTGCTGCAAGTAGTGCGTTTCACCGATCAGCCATTGCCCCCTTCCGCGAATCCCACGGTCGGTATCACTTTCACGCACCACGCTTTCCAAATGAGCGCGAGCCTCGTCAAACCGCCTGCGGCGAATCGCCATCTCGGCATCCAGTAAATTGACCAGCGTCAACTGAAATCGATCTTTACCCGCTGCATTCCGCGCCGCATCGATCCGCTTTGAGGCGAGTTCGGCATCGCGTCCAACAGACGTCTCAGCCTCCGCGCAACGGATCAATGTTGCAAAGTCACTCGCTTGATGTGTCTCAATCAGATGATTCCACCAAGGCAAAGCTTCAGCCGTCCTACCGGTCTGAACCAACGCCTCAGCCATCAAACGCTCCACCGTTGCCGTGCGAGATTCGACCTCTTTCTCTAGCGACTCAGCCTCGGATGCGAACGCCAACATCGACCAGCGTTGATCGCGGGCCGCCCAACGGCATGCTGCTTCGCGACCTTTCGGAGTCACGTTTTGTTCGTCTTGTGGCGCGATCATGCGGGTCGCAAGTCTTTCAGCATCCGCTGGCGAAGACTGACTGAGGTGAGACAAGGCATCGGAAACGGCTTGCCCTGTCTGATCGATTGTGGCCAAATGCTCAACCAAGGCTCCCCATGCTTTGATGTCCTGGCGGGTGCTGGCAATTTGCAAACCGAGTACGGTCAACGCGACATCGAAGTCACTTATCTGATCGGATTTTGCTTGCTCCATCAACCAATCAGCCACGGGTACAGGAACGAGATCAGGAGCCGTGTCACGATGCGAGCGGATGAATTCGATGGCAGCCGTTGAATCAGGCCAGCGTTGCAGTAGATCAGTCTGCATCGCCGTCGCTTCCGCTTGCATGTCAGCTTGCTTGTAACATTCAACGCAAGCGCGAGCGGCTCGCACGGCATCCGGGTGATCTGGGAACTGATCAAGGAAATCAGTCAATTTTTTGGCAGCCTCCTTCGGGCGGTCACGCATGATTGCCGTGGCCCAGGCACTTCCCAGCATCGCTGTTGGAAGCTGGGCTTGATTGGCGTGCGCTAACGCAACCGAATAGGCTTCCGCGGCTTGCGAGGCGGCGCCTGTCGATAGGCTATTCGCACCGATCTTCAGCAAGATGGCGACTGCGATTTGTTTTTGCGGTGCGGTGGCAGTCGATGCTTTTAGCAGCAGCGGCTTGGTCGCTGCGATTGCCGCTCCGAAATTTTTGGCCTTTGTCAGAACTGCGCCCGCAGCCAGACGAACCAATACCACGGTTTCTGGTGACAGCTCCGATGCCGCCGGTCGAATGGAAGCCTGAACCGCTCGCTGGTAGAACTCCGCCGCCTCATCAATCTCATTCTGTTGCTGCAAGGCACGAGCCAGGCGAGCAAGTGACAGCGTCAAATCAACTTCAGAATCCGCGCGGCCGTCCAGCTCCCGTGCCAACAATAACGCCTGGTCCCATTGCTGCTGCGAAACCAGCCGATCTAAATGCTGGACCGCTACCTCGTCGGCGCGCACCATCACCACCGTGGCAAGCAGAAATAGCAGCCACGCAACGCAAGCGGTAATGAGGTTTTTTGCAGGCATCTTCCTTGATCGCCCAAGTCTGTGATCGCGCACTTTATTTGTCGTCGACCAGTTAATTTCGGGTCACCGACGGGCCAGCGCATGGACCGTCGGACCAATCCATCAACTTCTGGTACCGCAAAAGCCCCCCCCGACGCAATGCCGATGATTTGCTAGCAGGCCGAGCATCGGCGAACCCAGATAGCCACAATGCGTGGCGTTTCAAATCCTGATCCGATAGACGGACAATTAACGTCATCGACAAAAATTTAAAAGAGAGCGTTCTGGCAAACCAAAATTCGTATTCATGGCAACCGACAAGAGATCAGGCCGCCGCAAAACGCTCGCCACAAGTCAGTCCCCCGAAAGCCCAAGTCAGTCCCTCGAAAGCCGGGGCTTTCTTACCGGATCTGGTCGCACTCTGACTTCCCCCACCTTTCAATCCCACCCCCTTCCGCAAGATCGAACGAAACTGAGCTGGTTCTCTGCGTCGATCGCCCCTGCGTCGACGCATTCCGAACAATTTGGTGTCGCCCACCTAAAAAAAATGGTTAGACCTAATCTGGCACTTTCGCAGCTCTGTTGGGGCAAAGCTCCAGTTTGCTTGCAAACTGGAGTAGTAAAAAGAAAGTCATGGCCTGCCCCAAACCTTTTGCTTGCAACCAGAAAGTCATGGCCTGCCCCCAAAGAAAGTCATGGCCTGCCCCCAACCTTTTGCTTGCAACAGAAAGTCATGGCCTGCCCCCAACTCTTTTGCTTGCAACAGAAAGCCATGGCCTGCCCCCAACCTTTTGCTTGCAACAGAAAGCCATGGCCTGCCCCCAACCTTTTTGCTTGCAACAGAAAGTCATGGCCTGCCCCCAACCTTTTTGCTTGCAACAGAAAGTCATGGCCTGCCCCCAACGACTGCTCCCAGCTAATTTCGGGATTTGAAAGAGGCCGATTCTCGTCCAGGACGTGCGTTTAGACGGCACTTGGAAAATGGCAGATCTCTTTTCGACAGAAATTAGATCGCGGAACATTGCCCACCATTGTCGGCATCCTGCAACAAAGTCGCACTGGCCATCAACTGCCACGGTCGCTCCCTCCAAAAAGGAAGTTGGATCAGATCGTCTAAAATTGTTGCCACAATTTGAAACCGCCGCTGAGGTTCCGGATGTCAGCGACTCCGTTGAGGCGGAGCATTCGCTCCGCATAGTAGCCTCGCTGCCCAGCATGGCAGTAAACAATGATTGGCTTGTCACGCGGGACCTCCTCAATCCTTTCCCGCAACTGCTCCAAGGGCAGATTGATCGCCCCGTCAATCGCCCCCGCAGCAAACTCCGCTGGCGTTCGAACGTCCAACCAATGAAAGTTGCCGGACTGAAATTCGGCGTCAGCATCCTGCTGGGGCCCCTGCTGGGGACAGTCCATCGGATGAATCGGCCGGGTCAAGCCTCGCAATTGATTTGCGGCGATGAACCCGACCATGTTGACCGCGTCTTTCGCGGAACCAAACGGTGGCGCGTAGCACAACTCAGCTTGCTCCAAATCAAACACGGTCGCCTTCATCTGGATCGCCATCGCAATCACGTCAATTCGCTTATCAACACCATGCTTGCCAATCGCTTGAGCACCAAGGACCCGTCCGCTCGGTAACTCGTAAACCAATTTCAACGTGATCGGTGTCGCCCCCGGATAATAGCCAGCGTGATGATTGGGATGGGCATACACACAGGCATAATCTGTACCCCGCTGTTTTTCCAATCGCTGCAGCGACTTCTCACTCATCCCGGTCATCCCGGCCGTCCAGTCAAAAACGCGGACAATGGAGGTCCCCTGCGTCCCCCGGTAAGCCTGCGTCCCCCGGTAAGCCTGCGTCCCCCGGTAAGCCTGTGTCCCCCGGTAAGCCTGTGTCCCCCGGTAAGCCTGTGTCCCCCGATTAACCTGGGGCTCGCCTTCATTCGGGCGATCGCCATCTCCTTGCGAGAGCAGCCCCTCGGCTTGCCCAATTTGATCGGCCGCCAATCGTCCCTGACGATTGGCGGGTCCGCCAAGGGGAACGAAAGTCTTTCCGCCAAAGATGGGCTCGGCCACTTCAACTGTATCACCGACAGCGAAGATTTTTGGATCATTGGTTCGCTGGACCGAATCAACCTGCACGGCACCGCGATCATTGAGAGACAACCCAGCCTCTTTCGCCAAATCGGATTCAGGCCGCACCCCAATCGACAGCAACACCAAGTCGGTCGCCAGCACTTCACCGCTGTTCAATTCGACCTCGACACCGTCACCTGCGGGACGCATCGCTGCGACGCCATCGGCAAGGTGCAGTTGGATCTCGCGTTCCCGCAATGATTGATGCAGTGGTTGAACCATTTCGGCATCGAAGGGTGGCATCACTTGCGGCAACTGCTCGACCAAGCATGTTTTTACCCCACGATGGACCAATTGTTCGGCAACTTCTAATCCGATAAAGCCAGCTCCGATCACGACGGCCGACTCGATGCCAGAATCGACGATCGCTTTGACTTGGTCGACGTCAACCATGTTGCGAAGACTCAGGACTCGCGGATGATCCTGCCCCACATGCTGAAGCAGGGGAGCAGGACGAATTGGTGCAGCACCAGTCGACAAGACCAAGTAATCGTATGGCTCGCGATAGGTGCGGCCGGTTTCCAGATCTTCGATTTCAATTTCAGACGCATCACGGTCGATCGACTTGACCTCACTGCGAGTGCGAACATCGAGATTCAACCAATCTTGAAGCTGCCGTTTCCCCGCCACCAACAACTTGCTGCGATCAGCGATCTCGCCACCGATGTAATAAGGCAAGCCACAATTGGCAAAACTTGCCTCCGCCCCACGCTCAATCATCACGATCGACGCATCCTCGCTCAAACGTCTTGCCCGCGCTGCCGCGCTGGCCCCTCCGGCAACCCCTCCAACAATGACAATTCGCTTCGCTGCCTGATCGTGGTCGGTGGTTTGGTTCAATGTTCTGCTTTCCGTATGGGTGGGGATCGTTAACGCCATCGGCATTTTCCTACAGAGGATCGACCAATGATTGTTTACATCGGTTCGCACAACCACGGCGGTACGCCAAACCGTTATGATTTGCTGATACCGAAGGGTTGTAAAGCGACCTTTCAGCGAACCGTGTCATTTCTTGCCACCGCGAGAACAATTCAATACGCTTTGCTACGGAACGCCGCGTCGAATTTGCTGCGAATCATCGCAACTACTTGGTTGGAGAACGGATGTCAGACAGGCCCCCAACAACGGACACGTCGGATTCGAATTCGGGCACGATCCCAATTCGAACGGGTCCCTACCCCGAATTCACTTGGACGGCGGTCCTGGTCGGGTGGGCGATCGGCGCCTTGATCGCCGTTTCGATTGGCTACGCAGCGTTGATTCTCGGATTTGCGATCGAGGGTTCCGAACTCGCTGCGATCCTCGGTTGGGGCATCCTGCGTGGCGTGCTTAGGCGATCTAGCATCGTCGAAAACAACATCAATCAGACGATCGCGTCGGCCGTCAACGGTGCCTCCTCGGGCATCATGTTTTCCGTTCCCGCATTGTTCATCCTCAGTCGACGCGAGGGACTAGAGGCAGTCGCGGATTTTAATGTGCCGCTGATGATCCTGGCCTGTATCACGGGATGCGTGTTGGGATTGGCGTTTGTGATCCCGCTACGAAAACAAATGATCGATTTCGATCGTTTGGCTTATCCGGGTGGAATCGCCGTGGCAACCATCCTGAAATCGCCTGGCGCGGGAGTACGGAAGGCAGTTTTATTGCTGGGCGGCGCGGTACTGTCTGGCGTTATTCACCTGTTGGTTCTACAGCTGATGGGTGAGGACCCCAACTGGATAGCCAATGATCAATTCGAGTGGCTTCCGGAGATGTTGAATATCACGCTCTACTTGTCGGTGATGACGGTTGGCGTTGGCTTCCTGTCGGGCAAAGGTGGTTTTTGGTTCGGAGCGGGTGGATTCCTGTGTTATTTCCTGCTTTCACCGCTGCTGTCTTTCTACGGTAGCGATGGGGTTGCCACGATGGTCGACAACCCCGATGAAATGCGTGGTGTTCTCTACAAACCACTCGGCATCGGCATGCTGGTCGGTGCTGCGATTGGTGGGATCATCGCGGCGTTTCCGTTAATTGCCAGTGCGATGAAGGCAATGCACAACGCCGGTAAGAACAATGACTCCGACTCGAAAAATGACGAGATGCCGATTGGTTTGCTCTACGCCGCCATTGGCATTGGTGCGTTAGCCCTGGTTTGGATCGCATTCGCTTCAGTCGACGGGATGACGCTGGGACGAGCGATTTCGATGGCACTGCTGGGGACCCTTTGGGTTTGGGTCGCCGGTGTGGTCGTGGCCGAATGCATCGGGCGAACGAACTGGTCTCCCTTGTCCGGCATGACCTTGATCGCGGTCACCATTCTGATCGTGATCGCCAAGGGTGGCTTGAATACCGTGGAAACGATTACCAGCTCGATGCTGGTTGGTGCGGCAATCTGCCTCGCCATTTCACAGGCCAGCGACATGATGCTCGACCTTAAATCAGGATATTTGGTCGGTGGGATACCACGCCGCCAACAATTGGCACAGTTCATCGGTGCTTGGCTCGGGCCAATCATCGTGATTTCTTTGATGATTTTGTTGAACAGCCAATACGAAATCGGATCAGATCGCTTGCCGGCGCCACAAGCACAGGCGTTGGCCTCGGTCACCGAAGGGATCCTGGATAACAACATCCCGACCTACCGGTACACCGCCGGCGCTGGGCTGGGCTTGTTGCTGGCGATCAGCGGGCTTGGCGGAATCGGTGTACTGATCGCACTAGGATTTTATATGCCTTTCGCGATCGCACTGACCTATACCATTGGAAATGTGTTGCGCATTGCTTCCGACAAAGTGTTCGGCAGCAAGTTTAGCCACGAGGTTGGGATACCGATCGCAGCCGGATTGATCGTCGGAGAAGCGTTGGTCGGCGTTGGCAATGCGTTTTACAAAGTCTTATTTGCTAAGCCGGATGAAACGGAAACAGCATGGCTGGGGATTCACTTTTTGTCCGGCGTTTTTGGGTAATCGAGGGAGACTGAGCAAATGCGTCAACTAGGACACTTATTGATGTGGGGAGGCTTCCTCGCCGCAGCTTTCTTTTCGCTTTCACAGTTGGAAGTGGCTGATAACAAATGGTCGACGGTGCCATGGATCAATTACTTTGGGGGAGTCGCCGTCGGGATTGTTGGCGTTGTCTTGCTAAGGACCACGGGCAGACAACTCGAAGGGGATGAAGAATCACAAGAGGCAAAGTTCTCGGTGCTTCGTAAGCAACTAAAAGAAGTCAGCTCAACCGTTTTTGGAATGGCGAGTCAAGCCAGCCATGACCCTGCCGAGGTCCTCAACCAAATCGATGATCAGTGCGCCGAACCATTGGCTGAATTTGCCAATGCAAGGCAGGCCCTCGTTCGACGGTTCGGAATGAGCGTCTACGCCGAGGTGATGACCGAATTTGCATCGGCTGAACGATATATCAATCGTTGCTGGTCGGCGGCAGCCGACGGCTATGTTGACGAAATCCGCGACTGCCTGCAAAAAGCGGAAACGCACCTTCGTAAAACGGATGCCTTGATCGCAGCGGCAGAAGTAAACACAGCGCGAACATTCCCCGAAGATGGTGAACTGGACTGAGAAGATGGCGATCCGGTCACAGGATAAGGTGAACTGGTCAAAACGCAGCCATCACCGTCGCCTCTTCCGCCAACCAGCATACCTCGCCAATCCTTATTGCAGCGGATTCTCGTACCAGATCACACCAAGGTTGTTGACCTCTTCACAGGTCAGAATGTCAAGATCACCGTCGCCATCAAGATCGAGTAATTGAACGAGATCATGCTTGGTGCCATCGACGCCACTGATCGATTTGAATCCTGGTTTCTCACTGAGCGGATTGATGACGCAGCCCACTCCGATTTTGCCGTTACTTGCCCGTTCGGTCGTGAAAACAATTTCCATTTGACCATCCTGGTCCAGGTCGGCGGCAGCGGCATCTTTAGCCGAACCAAACGATTCGGGAATGGCAATGACGTCAGATTCCCATTGCCTGCCAGCACCCCCTTGGCGTCTGCAGACAACAATCGTTTGCGGGCGTATCGAGACAATCACATCTTGCAATCCATCACGATCAACATCGGCCAACGAAAGGAACATCGCTTCCTTGCCTTCCAATCCAACGGCATGTTCCCGCCATGGCTGGTCAACTCGTTCGGCGCCAGGATGCTCCAGCCAAAAGCAACCTGACTTGCTGCCCTTGCGATCGGTAAACAGGATGTCGAGGTCTCGGTCGCCGTCCATATCAACAGCCTCGATCGACATCACCCAACCGAGTTGTTGGCGGAGCGGATGCCATTCCCAAGCGAGCAGATTTCGCGGATCCTCCGGCACCTTCCACCAACCCAACTGCGAGTTTGTCCCTTTTCCACCAGCAACCAAGTCGATCCGGCCGTCCTGATCGACATCAACCGGGCAGGAAAACATCCACCGGCACTTATCCTCGGAGCCTGGAATTTCCTCTGTTTTCCAGCTCTTGGGATCAAGGTATCGGTTGGTGGGAGCCCAATGGACGAGCATCACCTGTCTGGATCCTTCGCAACAGCTGACAACATCCATTGCGCCATCGCCATCCAAATCGACCAGCACAGCATCCTCGACACTGGCGGCTGGCCCGACTGTTACCGCTGGCCACGCCTGCTTGACTTGGTCACGCCCAGGATGCAAGTAAACTCGTGTGACCCCGCCCTGCTCCCAGCCGGTGGCAATGTCCAGCAATCCATCACCATTGGCATCTGCCAACCGAGTTCCATCAGCCCCTCGCGATGAGTCATCAATCACGTGACGTTGCCAGGGTTTATTGGATTCCTCAGCCAAGCCAGAACGCATCATCACCAGCACGACAAGGATCACGCTTAAGGCGATTATCACCCTGGATGCCCATCGATTTACACAAGTCAGATTTATCATCAGATCACTGCGTTCCCTTGGCGATACTTTCACTATGTCGGCGGTGAATGGCTTCCAATTGACGCACGATTTCTGGATGCTTGTTGGCTACGTTTGTCCGTTCACCAATATCTTCACCGAGATTCACCAGATACGGACTTTCAGGGCGTTGCTTGTTTTCGCGATCCGCGCGATCCACGGGGTTTCCGAGCAGTTTCCAATCTCCTTTGCGGACTGCCCACTGCGCGCCCTTACCTCGCCCCAACAACCAATAGAAGTGGTCATGCGGGCTCGTTGCTTCAGCTGACTTCAGAACAGTCGCGATGCTTTTGCCATCGATCCTGCGATCCGAAAGTGGCACATCACAAAGCTCGGCAATGGTGGGAAACCAATCACACCCTGTCACCATTTGATCGCGAACTTCGCCAGCGGGGATATGCTGGGGCCAAGAGACAATCGACGGAATGCGAATCCCACCTTCGAACAAACATCCCTTTGCACCGCGATACGGTCCTGGATTTCCGCCACCATAAAAAGCCCGCTCTTCGGTCGAATGACCATGATCGGATTGAAAAATCACAATCGTGTTTTCGCGTAATCCCAAGGTCTGAAGCGTGCCGAGCAGTTGCCCCACTTTTTCATCGACGGTCGAAACGAACTCGGCGTACTGCCGTCTCGGCGAAGGTAAATCCTTGTATTGCTGCCGCCACTTTGCCGTTCCTTGCATCGGATAATGTGGGGCATTGATGGCCCAATAAAGAAAAAACGGCTGCTCACTTTTCGTCGAGACAAAACGGTTGGCTTCTTCCACCATCAGATCAAGGAAGTATTGTCCATCCATGAAAATCTCTTCACCGTCGCGCCACAAATCGTGACGATTGGGCCCGTTCCAATAAAAGAAATGAGAGTAGTTATCGATGCATCCACCCATATGCCCAAACGTGCTCTGAAAACCTTGCCCTCCTGGCATCGATTCAGGTGTGTAGCCGAGGTGCCACTTACCAACATGCCCCGTTCGGTAGCCTGCCGAGCTCAATAAATCTGCCATCGTCACTTCGTCAGGCGGCATACCTGGCTGGCCCTTCATCGAAGAGACATTACCGGGGACACCGGCCCGAGCGGGAAAACGCCCCGTCATTAACCCCGCGCGAGATGCCGAGCAAATCGCTGAGGGGGAATACATTTGCGTGAAACGGACACCTTGCTCAGCCAACTGATCAAGATTCGGTGTCACCAGATCGGTGGAACCGTAGCAATTCAAATCAAGACTTCCCTGATCGTCAGAATAGATGACCACCACGTTGGGGCGTTCAGCAACCGCGACTGAACCAAGCATGGCAGTCACAACCATGACAATACAAAATGCCATACGCAAGTTTCGCATCAGTAATTCCTACATCCCCAAGTAAACAACAACCCCAACCCTGAATGACAAAATTGTAATCGAAGATTGCCAGACCAGTGTTAGCCAGACCAGTGTTCGAAATGCCCAGCCACGAGTCCGCTACCGGGCAACGAAGGCTGAACTTTCCCTTTTTCGAGATGAATTATTTCCCAAATAGATCGCTGCGCTGGGTGCGAGGAAAATCGCTACTCCACAACCAAACCCCCGTCGATCTGTTCACCATGCAGTGTTCTGAATACGTTCGGCAGATCACGGTGCGAAAATCGCCGATCTCCGGGTACCATGTGGGTGTCGCTTCTTCGTCCCACTTCATTCCGTCCACGGCATTTTGATGTATCGAATTTCTGCTTGGGTGATCGCGATCGTGGTTTTCGCCTTCGCCCGTCCTCTCGTTGCCGAAATTCAAATGGCACCCGGATTGAGGATTCAGCGAATTGCTGGCCACGACATGGTTCCCGACTGCACGAACCTGACGGTCGACGCTCAAGGTCGGATCATTGCCTCGGGCCCCGGCTACATCCGGATGCTAACGTTAGATGACAAGCGAGAATCGGTCAGTACCGTCGATCCACTGCTCGATCGCCCGCCTCACGGCGCACACGGACTTTGCATCGAAAACGACATGCTTTATTTCGTTGGCGATGATGGAGTGTGGCGGATGCAAGATACCGATGCTGATGGCATGGTGGATTCACCGCCCACGCGAATGCTGGAGATTAAAACGGGTGGTGAACACGACGCGCATGCCTTGCGCAAGGGCCCCGATGGCTACTGGTACTTATTGGCGGGCAACAAGACCGCCAACATGTTTCAATCGCAGAACGTAAAAACCACTGAGGTACCGAATCCACGTGCGGGAGCAATTTGGAAGATATCACCCGACTGGTCGCAACGGGAAGTTTGGGCGCATGGATTTCGCAATGCGTTTGATTTCGACTTTGCTCCGGATCACACCATCATCACGTTTGACAGTGATGGCGAGCGCGATGTGTCGCTGCCATGGTACCGCCCCACCCGCGTCTATCGTGTTTCGCAAGGCGACGATGCTGGCTGGGTGACACGCAGCTGGAAACGCCCAAACGTGGACGCTGAAATGCCGCGTGTGCTGGCTGAATTTGGACGTGGGTCGCCGACCGGTGTGTTGCGTTCACACAACACACGACTGCCAGCCCGCTTTGACGAAGGTGCGTTCGTGTTGGACTGGACATTCGGTCGGTTGCTCTTCGTCTCAGATGACGGAACGACGGAAAATGTTGCCCTCGCCACAGGAAATACTGGGTTTGCGGTGACCGATCTGGAGGCATTGCCCGATGGGCGATTGGTGGTGAGCGTAGGTGGTCGCGGCAGCCAGGGCGGAATCTATTTAATCGATGCCACCATGCCTCGATCCCATTCGGCTGAACACGTGGACTGGAAATCGAACTACCCGGCCGAGCCCGCTGATACCTTGCGAGACGCGATTCGTCGTTTGCGAAGAACACCAGATCGAGTGCTCGACCTTGCTGCCGCAAAGCTTGCGTTAAAAACCATCGAAAACCCGCGAGCAAATCGTCAGCAATTGCTGGACGCGATCACCCTAATCATCGAGAGCCTGGGGGGGCTTGGCACCGGTGACCCACGGGATGCGAGGGGGAAGTATCAGGTTGCCGCCGTGTTTGATGGCTACCGCAGCGTTTTGCGGCCAGCTTTGCCCAGGCCGTTGCTGGATAAGGCGGCCAAACAATGCTTGGAGAGGATTCCCCTAGCCTCGGGTGATCCTGAGTTGGTCAATGAGTTGATTCGTGCCGTCGCCGTACTAGAACCTGAATTCCCCCAGGCATTCAAGGTGATCGCGAGTGACTTGCAAACCGTCGCAAGCCCCACCGACAAACTTCATCGCCTGATCACGTTAGCCCGCTTACCAGCAGCCCGCGATGACGAGATGACTGCCCAGATCATCAATGCGATGATCGACATTCCCTTGTTAATTGAGTCACAGAATCAAAACCTCGATCGTAACTGGACACCCCGTCTAACAGAACTGATGTTGGCGTTACATCGCCGCGATGCATTGATGCCGGGCCGACTGGTGGCCCACCAAAAATTCGGGCAACCCGCTCATCTTGTGTGGACCGACGCGATGAACCCTGAAGAATTAGAGCGTCTGCGGGTCAAACTATTGCGGCAAGCTGGTGGACCGCCGACGGAACCAAGACTCGCGAGGTTCATTGCCTTGGGAAATGATGCCGTTGCTCGTTCCGTCATTCGGATTTGGCTGGAAGAACAAGCGACCCGCAACGCAGCATGGTTAGCCATTGCGCGATACCCCGGGCCATCCGACGCCGAGCAAATGAAGCTTGCTGCCGAATCCGTCGATCCCGTTGTACGCGACTCCGCACGGAAAGCACTCACGAAGATCGGAATCGAACTGCCGCAGTCACAACCGGCCGGGGCCGAAACCGCGAGGTGGCTGTCCGATGCTCCAACCATCCTGTCACTGGCGGGAAATGCAGAAAAAGGAAAAACACTCTTTCAAGAACGCAAGTGTGCGTCCTGTCACAATGGCGTCACTGCTCTCGGACCGTCCCTGCAAGGCGTTGGACGTCGGTTCAGTGCCGAGGACCTGTGGAGAGCAACGGTCGACCCAAGTCATACTGTCCCCGATCGATATCGTGCCCAATTAGTTCTCACGACAGACGATCGCGTCATAATCGGAATGCGGATCTACGAGAGTGTCGACGGAATCACTCTCTTGACCGCCTCGGGGGAAACTGTTCGCGTCAATGCAAACGACATTGCAGAACAACGCGTCTCGAAATTGTCGCTGATGCCCGAAGGTTTGCTGATTGGCTTGGATCACCAACAGGCCGCTGATTTAATGGCATACTTGCAAATACTTTAGATCAGCCGCCCGCACGGTTGTTTCTGAATCGTGTGACCAAGGGCCAGCTCCACAGCAAAATGCACAATCCACCAAGTGTGATGGAAATTGGATTGGCGAAAAACGCGGAGGGATCGGACGACACCGTCAGTGATTGCAAGAAACGGTGTTCAAGTTCACCACCCAGAATCAATCCCAAGACAATCGGCCCCAACGGAACTTTCCATGTTTCCAGCGTGAATCCAAGTAAGCCCATGGCGAGCATAAGCAAAATGTCAAAATAGCTCCCCGACATGGAATACGATCCAATGATGCAGAACATTACGATCAACGGCAGCAAAATTCGCCGGGGAATTTTGATCAGTAAAGAAGCTGCTCGAATCGCAGCCAAACCGATCGGGATCAGCATCAAATTGGCCACGACAAACGTCACATAGATACTTGCGACCAGCGTTGTTTGATCGGGGTTGGCATCGGCAGCAAAGATCCCAGGCCCCGGCGTGATGTTTTTCATCATCAGAACACCAATCGCGATCGCCGTAACCGAGTCGCCAGGAATCCCGAATACCAATGCTGGAATCCAAGCGCCGCCTAACGCCGCGTTATTCGCACCAGTCGCATCTGCCAAACCCTCGGTAGATCCATGGCCGTATTGCTTGGGATGGCGAGAGAACTGCTTGGAAACGGCATACGAGATCCAAGCGGCAATATCAGCACCCGCCCCCGGTAACATCCCGATGGTGGCCCCAATCGTACTGCTCCGAAACAGCGACAGCTTGCGTTTCCACAACAAGACGCCAAGCCCCCGATTGGAATCTTTCTCCTGGTCGAGCGACGAAACGGTCTCAGCGTCGACCGCCGCTATTTTGCTCGATTCAGCTTGAGGCAACTCGTCTGGTCTCAAGGCGTTTCGCAGCACTTCTGAGATCCCAAACAGACCGATCATCGCTGGAATAAAGCGGACCCCCGTGATCAGTTGGTCAAACCCAAACGTCATGCGTGGTGCGCTGAAATCAGTCCCCAAACCAACCGTCGATAACAGTAATCCAATCAGCAGCGCGAGGAACCCCTTGAGCCTTGAACCTGGCGAAACGATGACAGCGCACGATAGCCCTAGCAAATAGAGCCAAAAATATTCAAAGCTAGTGAACTGCGTCGCGATCTGTGCGAGCGGTGGAGCCGCGAATACGAGAACCAAAACGCCGAACAACCCTCCCAAGACACTGCACCACAAACAAACATGCAACGCATGAACATGCCGACCGGCTCGGGTCAAGGCATACGCGTCATCGGCGTATGCAGCTGATGCTGGTGTGCCCGGAATCCTAACCAGTGTGGTTGGTAAATCTCCGGCAAAGATGCTGCAAGTCACGGTCGTTACGATCGCCGCTATCGCCTGGACATCATCTAGATAGAAGGTCAACGGCACCATGAGGGCCACAGCCATCGTAGCCGTCAAACCCGGTATCGCACCAATCGCGATTCCATAAATCGCGGCAGCCGCAATGACCGCCAGGACGTCCCATTGAAAAACCGATTCGATACCTGCGGTGATCATTAATTTCGAGTACTGGTCGCTTGGTCGCTGGAATCCCCAATCGTTTGCTCAACAAACGAATCGCTTGCCGCATGATGCGACGATGCAAAAGCGGAAACAATCATCAGTGTTAGGGCCGTTTTCGTCACGCCATTTCGCAAAACAATTTCCACTCGAAAGGGGCAATTCAGTTCGTTTGGCACCCCTAGCGTCTGCCGTCAGACGCTAGGTGCACAATCAAAACACCTAGGGTAAAGGCACACGTAAAATCATCGCAAAGACGAAATAAATGAAGGGTACTGTAACCGCTGTGATGGCCAAGCTAGTGACGATGCGTGTTTGAAAACGGACCAATAGCAGAAATAAAATCACACTTACCAACAGCAGAAACCCAACTCTCTCCGCGAGGCAAACGTAAGCGACAATCGCGGCAATGACAGATCCAACATTGATCACGTTTGCTCGTGAGATGGGCAGTGAGCGGCTTGTGGGTTGATTCGGTCCCGATCCTTTCTCATGGGTGAGGACCAACCCAACCAAGGTGACCGCAATCAGCCCCAGCAGAATCACGGGGTAAGTCATCGGGCTGAACCGATCCTCGTTGACCGATTGCATGGCCTCGCTTTTCAGCAGTGCTCCCAACTTGCGATCATTCTCGGCCAGGAATTCTTTGAATTCAGCTGGTCCACGCCATGTATGATCAAATTTCTGAGCTTCCATGAATTCAGCAAAGTTGCCGATGGACGGCGGCTCGGAAACGATCGGAATGAGCGTTTCCAAAAGTTCATCGACGATTTCGGTCGGAGTCCCCCGAGGAACCGCCAAGCCACGCCAACCTCCTAGCGTCCAATCACTCCCCTGCTCAAGAAACGTTGGAACCTGCTCGAAACCCACGGCCCGCTGCGGCGACATCACGCCCAACGCGCGAACCTGATCTGATTCAAGCAACGTGCGAGCCTCGGGCAAACTGCAGCAGACCATGTCGACACCACCACTGATCAGTTGTTGCAGGGACGGACCGGCACCTGCGGATGGCACCCAAGTAACCGCGTCGGCGTCCATTTCGGCAGCGACCAACCACCCCGCCAAAGCCAAATGCCAGGCACCACCGAGGGCAGTTCCCGATGCGGTCAAAGTTCCCGGCGCCGCCATCACATCAGATTCTAATTCGGCAACAGACTGCCATTTGGCGTCGTTGCGAATCATCAACGCCGCATAATCCTCGTTGACCGAAACAAGCGGCACACAATCCTCGTAGGTCAACTCTGTTAAGCCGGCCCAATGCATTGTGTTGAGCTCGAAAGTCATCATCGTCAACGTATGACCATCCGGACGTGCTTTCAATCCGCGACTGTGCCCGGTGACCCCTTTGCCACCTGTTGCGTTGATCACACTGACCGGTTGCCCAAGCCGTTGCTCCAGCAAGATGGCCATTTGCCGTGACACTCGATCTGTGCCACCACCCGCTGCCCAGGGGCAAACCAGCGTGATTGGTCGTGAGGGGTAAGAGGCGGTGCGGTCACAACCGCCCACCACGAAACAGATCAGCATTAATAAGAAGGTGCATCCGCGCATCGGAGCATCGTATCACGTTCGTTGTGTGCGATGTGTGGTCAGGCACCTCGCCCTCAAATTCACCAAATGATTCGTTTTCGCGACCGCAACAAGTCACCAGCAATATTTCTCACTCGTTAAGCTTCAGAAAAACCAGAAAAGCGACCACTCCAAACATCCGTGCCTCACCAGTAAATCGAGGCAGATTGATCCCTGCTGGACGTGAGGCATCAACAAAAACTCGGCGAGGCAATCCAGCTTTGTTAAGAATGCGAAAACCGGTCTCGATTGGATCCCACCGCTTCCTCATCTCTGAATCGAACCTATCGTCCTAGAAATTCTCGCAGGATCGGTATCATCCGCACATTCATCAGTGGGCACCCGCATTCCCCTGCTTCCGCACCTGTCTTTCGAACATTCTCACTGGCTGACACCCAAATTTATACGTGCGGCTAGAAAACAGATTCATCCTGACAAACACCCCGCGATCCATGTGCACGCTGACTCAAGATTCACTCCACATCGGTGACACCAGCAATCTCCCCCAAGAGTTGGTCGATTTTGCCAGGCGACAGGTTATCAATGCGATCATGTACAAGGGAGATCAGCGGAGACGGGAAGAGCGGCAACCGATGTTGTTGCAAGTGCGTGCAGTTGCCGTAGACGAGGCGAATCAACCGCTTGGGGAACCGTTCGATCTCATCACTCGCGACATCTCATCCAATACAATCGGACTGATTTACACCGAACCAATGAACGCGAACAGGATGGTCATTCAATTCTCGATCGCGGGAACAGACGTGACTCTTGTGACAGAGACGATATGGTCTGGATCATTGGGGCCGTTCTACGGTTGCGCGGGCCGTTATCTTGATCGCCTGGATCATTTTCCTGCCTCGCTGTGATGAGGGGTGCCCCCCTGAAGTGGCATTCGAGGTGTTAGCTGCGTCGCTGATACCGCTTTTCAATCACGCCGCAGGCCGCATCCCTCCGAGTGCGGCGAATCAAACACAGTCTTGGCCAAATCGCTGCCACAGAACCTCTGATTCTCACCGGACGCCAGCGTTGCCTCGGCCTGCTTCCTTGACCAGACTGCCTCCTTCGCCAGAGTGCAGCTCGCAACACAAGCAACACCGCCTCGCTTGCTACAATGCAACTTTGTTTGCCTGCCGGGAGCGAATGTCCATTGTCATTACGTCGCAAGTTATTGAATTCAAGGCGTCATCTTGCTGATGCAGGCTGCTTTGCGTCCGACAGCGAAGTGGAGACGTTGCGTATCGTCGACGTGTCCGGCAAACCAGGCGCCAAAGGTCGCGACGGCCAAAATTTTACGGCTCCACCTCGGCGAGCTGGGAATCACGGCCGAAGAGGCGGCGATGCCACGCCGGCTCAAAGGGGTCAGCACTCTGGGCATGTCAATTTGCGATTATCCCGTCCTGAAGACGAATCCAAAACCGGACAGGTCCTGATTTTCGGGCGGGTCGATGCCGACGATGCTTCGGTTGCCCAACTGCGAGACAGTGTCGACATCGGTTCCGAGGGCTACATCTTTATTCGGGCCACCGGAGGCCGAGGTGGCAATGGCGGGCGAGGTGGCAATGGACAACCAGGTGCCACAGGGCGGCGTGGAAACGATGCAACGCGGTTTTCGAGTGGGACCAACGGTGGCACAGGGGGAACCGGCGGCGACGCAGGCGACCCCACCGACGGTGCTCCAGGCGGTAATGGCGGGGACGTCTCAGTCGCCGTCGATCATCGTGACACCGGGTTGCTGATGCTGATCAAAGGAAATCTGAACGGTGGCGACATCGGCTTTGCAGGTGAAGCGGGCGCTGGTGGTCGCGGCGGTAAAGGGGGACGCGGAGGCAGCAGCTATCACTGGACCGAAAGCAGATCTTACACCGATAGCCAAGGAAATCGACGCTCACGAACCATTCACCGATCCAATCCCGGAGGTAGCAATGGCCGCAGCGGGCGAAGCGGTAACCGCTCTCGCTACCGAGCCGATGATGCAGTTCCCGGAAACGTTGGGCTCTTTCGCATCGTCGTTGAAACAAAAAGTGGACGCCTCCTCGAGTATCCTTCACCTTATGATCTCGGACTGATCTCTTTTGATATCGCCAGCGAGTACACGATCCTGGAACCAGACAGTCTGATTTCGATCGATAACATCGAGATCGAGAATTTCGGCGGGATGCCCACCCCAGAAAACTACACCATTCGTTTCACTATCCAAACTGATCGCTGGTTGATTCATGATGAAATCGACTTGGTGATGCACCGCACCCTTGCACCTGGTGAGCGATATACGTTCACTCAGCATGGCTTAAAAATCCGCCTTGGCGATTACATTGTCGACGGCCCCCGGCGGCGGCCCTTCACGCTAGATCATCTCGTCAGTCCCATCGCCCGACTGGAAAGCGGCATTGGCCGGCCCTTCCGAAATTTTGAAAATGGCGAAGAAGCTGAGATTCGCTTTCCGGTCGAACTGAGTGAGATTGTTTCGCTACGGAGCCTCGCACCCGGCGAATCGACCCGAATGCTTTTCTCAATCACCAACATCGGTACTGAAAATCTCTCGCAGAAATATTTGCACCGCGCGCTACGTTGCAACATACGTAGATTGAGTGGTGATTTGAATCCCGCAGCAGTCATCTTCTTTGATTTGGAGGGCAACGAAAGCGATATCGTCCACCATGCGTTTACTCATCCCATTCAAGAACTCGCCGCCGGACAATCGGTCCAAGTCGAAACGCGTCTTGGCATCAAAACTTCCGCCCACGTTACGCCGTACGAAAAGTTCGAAATTGGCATCGACATTGACCTCCAGCGTCCCGGTTCCAGTGAATCACCGAACGCCTATCGGACCGTCGATTGCCGCAAGACATTCATCCGAGTTTCGGAGCAGTATCAATTCGAAGAGGGCTCGCAGTTCCTGTTGATTGCGAATCAGAAAACATCGGTCAACGACATTGAGAAATGGACCCAACTGGCTGACTACTTCGGCAGTGGCTTGGATGTCTGGGACGTATCGTATTACGGATTTTTCGACTTGATCCGTGAGCTTCCCGGCGACCAATCGCTGCTGAAGCACTGGCGGGGAAAGACGATCATCATTCCGAACAATTATTACCAGACCCCTGCCGGATCCTCAGTCGCGTTCGATCAGCTTGCGAAATGGCAATTACGGAAAGCTGCCGCAGACTTCGACATCAATTTCTATGTAGTCGGCGACTCAAGAACCGGCGGTGAACAACTGCTAACCGATGCATTGCTCCCCGTCGATGACATGAGTGCGGCGAGCGATTTGAAAACTCAAAAAGATTTCCTCCGAGAAGTTGCACGTTGGAATCAATACATTCGCAAAAGCAAACAGGTAGTGGGTGGAACGACGAAGGACATCCGCGAATTCGCAAACATCTCGCTCGGTTCAGTTCATCGTTTTGAGATCAAACCTCGAACGTTCTTGTTTCAACCTGATAAGAATTGGTTAAAAAGCCAGGCATTCAAACTACAACGACACCTTGGAAAACACGATCCGCTCCACCGGTGGGTCGTTGTTCATCGCTATGATTCGGGCGATACCGATACAGAATGGGGATTTTTTCGCCAACGCCAGGTTGGAACGCTGGAAGTCCGTCGCACGCTCGATTCCAGCACCGGATCTGCAGTGCTGTACGAGGTCGACGGCATCGACGCCATCAATCAAGATTTCATTTCGAGCCAGGAAAACAAACACGGCATTTTCCTGGCGCTGAAATTTGAAGACAAAGTTGATCGCTTTATCCGCTTGGTCAGCGAAAGAACTTTCCCGCGTTATCGCGAAGCGTACATCGACCGGCCGTTAAGCGAAGACGAGATCGCACAAATCGGAAATGAATTGCTCGATTCAATCCTGGTTGACATTTTCAACGAACAACGGATTGCACGGCAATCCCGCACGTGGGGACGCTCCCACGTTGATGTGTTGATGCCCAAGCTCAATTACCTTGCGGAGCGTTCCCTGAATTACGGGGTCAGCCTGCAGCAAATGGATGCGCATCAAGCCAGCATGGAACTGCTGTACGATTTGATCGCAAACCTTCATTACATCGCCTACAAATCCAGAACAGCCTGGGACTCGGCTTGGATTCCAAGCTCTATTTTCAAGCGTGGCCGAGCTGTTTCTGCGCACCTGAATGATCGTGCCGAACGGATCCTCACCAGTATCTTTGGCCGCAAACTATCCTGGTGGCAGCGGGCCAGTTCTCCTAACGAAGACTATGACCCCAAAGGAATGGCTCTGAAAGATCATCCTGAAGGAATCGAACGACAAATTGCGGATCGAGAAATCACCCGCCGCGTCGAAACATTGAAGAAGCGACGCGCCTCGTTGAAACGGTATACAGCGGCCCAAGACCACCCCGGCCTGACCTACGATCCCGAACTGTTGTCGCCGGCACAACGAGTCCTGACCGGTGCTCAATTCGACGAACTCGCAAAGCGTGAAGCCGGTGCGGCGCAAAATCGCACAGTGACAGAGGCCGCTGTCCTTACCAAACGCGCCGACCTACTCGTTCCACTGGCCGAACCGACGGCCGCTCCAGTGGCATTGGAGCAAAGTCAAAAATCGCCTTCCTGATTTCGGGTAAGGCGTTGAGCAATCGCGAGCAAGAGCTGGCTATTTTGTTTTCTTGGTTTTCGCCGGTGCATCGATGGGGATCAACGGAAATACCTGCGAGGGAACCCGCGCATCTTCCATCATTTTCTCCAGCTTCTTCACAACCTGGGGATGCTCGCTGGCGACGTCGTTTTGTTCACCGACGTCAGACGCGAGGTTGTAAAGCTCGGTCTTCAACTTGCCTTTCGACATATTTTGTCGAATCGCTTTCCAATCTCCCACACGAATGCTTTGCTGTCCTCCATAGGCCGCAAATTCGCGGTACAAATACGGCCGCTCGGGCTGAGTTTTCCCCAACAAGGTGGGCAGCATCGAGATTCCGTCCACGTCATCCGGAACGCTATCGGCCGCTCCAACAGCATCTAACAGGGTTGGCATCCAATCCTCAAACCCTGTCACCCGATCACTCTCGCTCCCTGCCCGCACTTTCCCAGGCCAACGAACGATCGTTGGAACCCGAACGCCTCCCTCATAAAGCGAGCCCTTCAAGCCCCGCAATTCACCAACGCTGCGAAAGAACTCGTAATCGACTTCCTTTCCCAGATGTGTCGTGCCATTGTCACTCGTGAAAACAACCAATGTGTCATCGGCCAACTCAAGGTCATCCAGCAACCGCAATACGTTCCCCACATAAGTATCCAATCGGGTGATCATCGCCGCATAGGCTGCCCGAGGGGTAAAGTGAGGTGTATAGCCATACCCGGCGTCGCGGGTGAATGGCGGGTCCTTCCAACCAAGATCCAGATACGGCTTCAAGTCTTCATCAGGTACATGCAAAGCGACATGTGGAATCACCGAGGGGTAGTACAAAAAGAACGGTCGCTCCTGATTGGTTCGAATGAATTCGAGGGCGGCTTCATGAATGCGATCAGGGGCGTAATCAGTCCCCTGGAACATCGCGTAGCTCTTGGCGTCTGTCTTGTCCGCACCACTCGGAAGTGAGGCGTGCCCAGGTACTGGCGGATTGTTGTTCAGCTGAATGTGCTTGCCGTCATCCCACAGGTACGAAGGGTAGTAGCTATGAGCATGCGCTTGGCAGTTGTAACCAAAGAATCGATCGACCCCTTGATTCAGGGGACGTCCGCTCGACTCGGGCCCTCCGAGTCCCCACTTTCCAAAAGCTCCGGTAACATAGCCACCCGATCGCATTAATTCAGCCACAGTGACTTCGCTGTCGGGAATCGGCCATTGCCCCTCGGGAGGGGTCGAGCGGTTATTGCGAACAAACGCGTGCCCAGGGTCTTTCCCTGTCAGCAACACACACCGCGATGGAGCACAAACGGCGTTCCCGCTGTAATGCTGGGTGAGCCGCATTCCATCCCGGGCGAGTTGATCCAAGTTCGGCGTGCGAATCAGTTCCTGTCCGAATTCTCCAACTTCGCGATACCCAAGATCATCGGCCAAGATAAAGACAACGTTCGGCTTGTCAGCCGCTCGCACAACTCCCAGCACAGCCAAACCGAGTATCAAAGCCAGGTGAATTCGCATCATTTTCTTCTCGTAGTGTTGTTAAGTAGACGGTCAACAGTTTACCGCTCTACCTGCTAAATAATCCCTGAGCGATTCCCGACAGATGTAGTCGCTCTTGCTGCTGGACGCAGACAGTTTGCTTTACAGTAGCAGTCACGTACCAGCAATTGCCCGACCAATTCCAGCAATTGCCCGACCGTCATGCTAGCCGCCCCCTGGTTTCGTTAACCATCTCGCAGAGCGGCCTTGCCACTGCTCGGGCTCGTCTCGGTCTATCATAAGCGAGATTGGCGTGACTTTCATTCCCTGCCC
Source organism: Rubripirellula sp. (assembly GCA_029245125.1). Lineage (GTDB taxonomy): Bacteria > Planctomycetota > Planctomycetia > Pirellulales > Pirellulaceae > Rubripirellula. The sequence goes on along the minus strand of JAQWPZ010000270.1, from coordinate 13,383 downwards.
TCTTTCCTCCCGAATTACCGATGCTTCGTTCGCTGATTCTTGCGTTTATTTGCACGACCTTATCGGCCCAACAACCGCCTTACAACGAACCGCCGAATGTAGAACCACCCTATTACCGCGTTCGATACGAGGCGTCCACGAAGAAGGGAGAGTGCGTCTTCCCGGTTAGCCACACACTTTGGCTACCACCTGCCGTCGAAAAGCTACGTGGCGTTATTGTTCATCAACACGGATGCGGGGAGGGATCCTGTCGATCAGGACAAACGGGAGCGTTTGATCTGCACTGGCAAGCATTGGCCGCCGCGCATCAGTGCGCATTGCTGGCACCGTCTTACGAACAACCGCAAGATGCCGACTGCCAGATGTGGTGCGATCCAAGAAACGGATCGGGGGCGACCTTTGAACGGGCATTGATCGAATTGGGTAACGAGTGCGGCCATCCCGAATTGGCCACCGCTCCTTGGGCACTATGGGGTCATAGCGGTGGCGGTCACTGGGCCGGCGGTATGCTGTTACTGCATCCTGAGCGTGTTGCTGCAGTCTGGCTGCGTTCAGGCGTTCCAACATTTCAACCAATCGATGGTCGCGCAATTGAACCACATCAAATTTCCGCCGGCTCACTCCGTGTCCCAATTATGTGCAACTTTGGCACCAAAGAAGGCTTCACCGTCAAAGGCAGCCGATTCTCCGGTGTCTGGCCGTCGAACGAGAAATTCTTTAAAGCGATGCGTCGTCAGAATGCGTTGATCGCCATCGCTGCTGATCCACTTACTAGTCACGAATGCGGCAACCAAAGATACTTAGCGATTCCCTGGTTTGATGCTTGCCTGAAACGACGTTTACCACAGCAACCAGATCAACCACTCCGCAACCTCGATCTCGCCTCAGGAACGACCGTTCCATGGCAACAAGTGTCACAACAACAAACGTCACTAGCCCCACCGCTTGACTCAATCTGGCTACCCAGCGAGACGATTGCAAGAGCTTGGAAACAATACATCGATGACACGCAAATCATCGATTCCTCCCCACCACCCGCTCCGACCAATCTCACCCTAGTGGGCGATCAATTGACTTGGCAAGCGACAGCGGATCTTCAAAGCGGCATCGCACAATTCTTAGTGCAGCGAGATGGGGTGATTATCGCAACGATTCCGGAGAAGCCCAAGCGTTCTTTTGGCCGTCCCTTATTCCAAGGACTTCAATACAGTGACACGCCATCGATGCCGCTTGTCAAAATGAGTTGCACGGTTCCACCGGCGGCGGCTGGCCAATCCAATCCCTACCAAGTGCTGGCGGTAAACACGATGGGAATGATTTCCCAACAACAGTAAACGTCGAATACAGTTTTGGCGTTCCCTGAACCCTGTTTGTTTAACGATCATCGTCAAACGATAACGCCGGGTTTCTGCCGCACCGGCGGCTAGCGATGGGTTTCTGCCGCACCGGCGGCTAGCGGCGTGCCGATCAGTGATTTTAGGGCAAGCTGGTTGCGGGCCAGCGTGATTGGCCGGACAGGCGACGCACTGTCGCTAGTCCGCAGTGAACGCCAACTTCTGGACAGCCCCCACCAACTCGCAAGGATTCCCCTTTTATCGGCTCCCCTTCGTTTCAGAAATCAACTTGCACCCACACTCAAGCATTCACTTTTCCGTGACTGCAGGGTCCGAGGGTGGCAGCCGAACAATCGACATCACCGATTCGGTATTCGCGGAATGCCTGGTTCCCGAAAGAGGCAGGGATCTTTTCGGGGAAATCTGCGTCTGATTATTACAATGTTAGATTATCCCGGCTGCTTCCATCGTTCGGCTTGAACCAGCGAAATGCCCCCCAAATCCTACGAACGCCGCCGCTTTTCACACCGCCGCGACCCGCGTCGACTGGTCGCTGAGCGACTGGAAGACCGCAGAATGCTGGCGGTCAACTTCCAATTCGATTTCATCGCTGACAATCAAATTGGCTTCAATGACCCCACGCAAGGTGCGGGGTTCAAATCGGCACTGGAATCGGCCGCGTCAAGATTGGGTGATCAACTGCAGCACGATGCGACCATTGAGATCGAAGTACTTTCGCTCGAATTCACGGGATCAGCGGTCGCTCACGCCGCATCGGAGAGCCAACAACCGCTACCGGATGGCGGCTTCATCGCGAACGTCATTGGGAACAAGATTCTCGCTGGCGTTGATGCCAATGGATCAGCCGCCGATGGGACGTTGGAAATATTCTTTTTTGATGAAAACGACCCCTTTGTTTACGCCACTGACCCTGCTGCGGGAGTCACCGGCAATCAACTCGACCTACAGGCAATCATCACCCACGAACTGGTACACGCGATCGGCTTTACCAGTGCTACGAACGCTAACGGCAGCGACGATGAAGGGGCTGGTCTCACATCGCCGGGAACCTGGACGCTTTACGACCGATTCTTATCTGACAGCGATGGCAACCGTTTGATCGAGGCAGACACGCAATCGCAAACCGCCTTCCAAATGGACCTGTCTGCGACGGGATGGCCGACCGACAGCGTCGGTGGCCCCGGGCCCAGCGGCGGTCTTTTTTTTGACGGGCCAATTGCGACCGGAATCTATGGTGGCCGCATTCCACTTTACTCACCATCTTCCTATTCTTCTTCCTCAACGGCGTCCCATCTCGATAGCGAGGGCGTCCCAGGCCCATCGGTATTTTCGCCGCTCACTCATTTGATGTCACACGCGACGGTGGTCGGTGCTATCCCGCAAGAGCTGACTTTACTTGAAAAGGCAATCCTGTCGGACACTGGAATCATGTTCCAACTGGATGAGGGATATGAGTTTGGACGTGCTGCATCTCCCTATCCAGTTTCACTGGCCGAAAACGGCGCGAGACATTTCCCCAGTGATCTAACACTTGGAGAGACCAAGGACTACGAGCAGGACGGTTGGCCAGCGATTGATGTGGACGAACTGGATGATGATGGAGTTCTCGCTATTTCCGATTTCGTCGTCGCTGCGAACGCGGCAACGAACCCAGCCACGACAGCAAGCATTCGTGTGCAAGCTTCGACCGCAGCAACATTGGATGCCTGGATCGACTGGAACCAAGATGGCGACTGGAACGACCCGGGAGAGCAAATCTTTGTGAACCAAAATGTGGCTGCCGGCTTCAATCACCTTTCATTAACCGTTCCTGCCAATGCGTCACCGGGATCGACTGTGGCACGCTATCGGCTCAGCACTCAGCGTGATCTTGATCCCACCGGATTGGCTGCCAATGGTGAGGTCGAAGATTATCAAGTTACCGTTCTAGACGGTTCACTCGCCCCAACGATCTCTGTTCGCACGGTTGCGGGATCCGCAAGCCTGTCCTGGTCAGATGATCAATTCAGGATCACAAGCGAGGATCTTACAACGTTTGCAGCTGCAAGCGAGGACATCGGATCGCTCCGCCTGATCGGTGATGCTGACAATGACGTCGTGACTCTAGTTCTCGATGATCTACCAATGCCGAGCGGAGGCCTAAGCTTGGTCGGAAACGCTGGACAAAACTCGATCCGCGTCCTCGGAACCGGGCAGACGCTCGATCTGACCACCCCAAACCTCAACGCATCTGATTTTCAACATATCGACCTGACACTTGGGGAGGCGAATACCGCAACTGTTGATCGAAGTGCGATTGACCGACTTTCACCGCTCAACCAAACGATCTTGGTGTCTCTGGGCAACGAGGATCAAATCGATTTGCGAGATGCCGAAATTTGGCGGATGGGGAATCCCATCCGCCAGGAATCATTTCTACTGACCGCCACCAACTTAGCTGGTGATCAAGTCATTCAGGTCGAAACCGAATACCCATGGAAAAACTTTTTACAAGCGGGCGACGTCAACGCAGATGGCAGCATCAGCAGTTCGGATGCACTAAGGATCGTCAACGAATTAGCGCGACGATCCTTCTCCAGCGCAGGCACGCAACAACTGGTCGACCCGGCCACCCTCGCTACGTGGCCAGCCGCATATTTTGATCACAATGCTGATAATCGCGTCACCGCATTAGACGCACTCAGGGTGATCAACGACTTGGCTGACCAGTCAAATCGGGGAGAGGGCGAAGCGAGTCCTGTTGTCTTGCCTGCGAACAACCGATCAGCCATTGACCTTGATCCAACGAAAAATGAATCTTGGCTGGATCAGAAACTGGACTGGGATCACTCCATCAAAACGCGGCAACCACAATCAGGAAACTGGAACGCGACACCACCCGCCCCATGCCCGGGAATGAAGGTGAATTCATCACCCCCCCAAACACAACAAGATGACACGCGAGCACAGCACAAGCAACAAAGCCACGATGCGATTTTAGCCACATGGCCTGCTGTTTCCTCGATTCGATCATTGCGGCCCGTAACCGCAGCCGACGAACTTATTCAGTGATGCTTGCCTTCGGCAACAGCAACTTCTTCCTCAGGGATCGGCATCTTATCAAAGGTCCCCAGGAATCCACTTTCAAAGAATCGCCCAAGTGGACCGGCCAAAATGGCTGGCAATAAAACTAAGTCGCCGAGCAATGCTGCCAACAACAGAAAAACCATCAGCCAAGCAAAATGCAGAATTGGCACGAATGTGCTGACCGCAAAGACCAACAAACCCGAGGCGCAAATGAAAGTTGTATGTGTCATCGCACCGGCACAACGACGAAAAGCGATGTGCAGTGAGCGAATGCGAGAGTAACCAGAGTCCAAGCCGCGTCGGAACCATGTCAAGAAGTGAACCGTATCGTCGACGGCGATTCCTAACGCCGCACTGGCGGTCATCACCGATCCGATTTGAACTGGAATGTTGCCCCACTCGAGGCCGCCAAACACAATCACCGCGGGGAACAAGTTTGGAATCATCGCCAACAAGGCAGCCGAGACACTCCGCAAAACAAGGATCAAAACGACCGCGATCACCCCAAAGGCCGCCAAGAAGCTGCGTACTAAATCCTGCAACAATTGGCGTTGCGCTTTGTAGATCAGGGGAATCACGCCGGTATAGATCGCGGAAGCAGAATCGTCTTCCAACAGTGGATCAACCTCGCTGCGAAGCTCCTCAGCAAAATACCCGTAATCGAGGTCGCCGATCGCTGGAGCCCTCACTGTGATCCGCCACAATTGGTGCGTCTCCGTGTCAGTCAAAAAGTGAGCCTGAGACAAACGATACTCAGTTGAATCACGATTGATGACCTCTCGTTCAATCACACTCCTTACGCTGCTGCCCGACCTTGGGACGGGCGGCAAAACGTTCAGTGCCGACATGGTCGACACATCGTCCCTCGATCCATTGATTGCACTTTGGATCTTCGCCACCAGCTTCATTCGTTCGGTCAAAGTTCTTGAATCCGATTGCTCGAATTGCAACACAATCTCTAACGGCACCATCGGTCCGATGTTCTCTTCCAACCAGCGATAATCAGCGATCATATCGCTGCTCTCCAGGAATCGATCCTGCAGTTTGACCGTCGATCGAATCGACGGTATCGCCCACGCCGCAAGCCCCATCAAAGTCAAACAAGACAACATCAAAGGCAGATGCCGACGGGCAATGAAGCTGATTGCCCGATTGCCGATGCGTCTTCCGAACGCGTTACGAGCTTCGATCGAAGACTTGCCCGGTGGAAAGAGGCGTAACGCAGCGGGAAGCATCACAAACAGGACCAAGACACTCGCGACCACTCCGGCCGCAGCATAAACCCCGAAGGCACGAATTGGATCAATCTTACTGAGCACAAGGGAGACAAGTCCGATCGCAGTCGTCACCGCCGCCAACATACAGGGAGTCCATCCGTGTGCGACAGCCGCTTTGACCGCCGCATGGGCCGGCATGTGGTTCGCTGCGTCCCGATAATAATTTGCCAAATGGACCGCTGACGAAATACTCAACACATAAATCAACGGCGGCAACATCGTCATCAACAAATTCATTTTGCCGCCGCTGTAGAACAGGATCGCCAGCGAAACCCCCGTGCTGTACCCCGCAACCGCTAGCACCATGATCGCCAGCGGCAAACTCTTCATCCGCAACGAAGCGACAATAAAAGAAATCAGTGCTGAGAAACCGGCCAACTGGAACAATAGCTTCCGGCTTTCAGCGTCAATCGCTGCTGCGTCGACGGTTGGCCCCGCCAGTTTCAGCGTCTCGGAATCGATGCCCGTTTCGGATTGGGCCAAGCTGATGATCGTGTCGATCGCCGCGGGCCGATCGCCGCGGCCTGCGGCCGACGTGATGAGCACAAGGCAGGTTGTTTTACCGTCAGGCCCAAGCAGCCCACCCTTCATCCGCCGCAAAGCACGATTGCGACTCATGCCTCCCGCTTCCAGATCAGCGATCGCACCAGGGCCGGTCAGCGCATCCTGAAAATATTCCGTTTCCTTGAGTGCATCGGCCAATCGTGGAATCCGAGGATCATCCAAGGTGGCGCCAGGCCAACTCACCACCACCGCCTCGTCTGTCCCAAACTGTTCTTCGAACCAGTCATAAACATCAGTGGCCGCAAACGAACGCGGCAGCCATTGCCTGGGATCATTCGACGTGCTCTTTAACGCACCTCGGGCCCCGTACGCAACAAAGGGGGCGGCCACAGCCATTACGCCCAAAATCAAGATCGAAATGAGCTTGGAACGAGAGGCTGATTGATTCGATCCATCGCTCATACGTTCAGCAGGCTCATTGCCAAAATGGCGCAAGAGGGTCCGACTTGAAGCCCAACATTACTCGGCGAAACAGGCCGGCAAAAAGTTTTCCAGCAGCCGAGCAAATTCTTCTGGCTGCTCCAGACTAGGTGCATGGCCACACTCCTCAATGAATTCCAACTGCGCGTTTGGAATTCGACGATGGAATTCTTGAGCGGTCGAAGGCGGAGTGATCTCATCATTCGCACCCCAAATGATCAACGTTGGTAACTCCAAACTGTCCAGCTCGTGCTCCACACTTCGGTCTCGTGTCGCCCGCGAAACCCGAAGAAGGAATCGAGCGTAATCACGGTCCGAAACAGCGCGATGCCATTCATCGATCAACTCTTCGGTCACCAGATCGTCTTTATGAAGGATTTCCGTAACCGTCGAGCGAATGTACTCTCGGGATGGTCGGGAGTTGAGTCCACGCATCGGACTCTTCTCAAATAGGCCAGCACTTCCAGCGAGGACCAGTCCCTTGGCAAAGTCAGGACGAGTGATGCAAATATCAAGTGCAACCAGTCCCCCGAGGGAATTACCGCAGATGACGAGTGGCCCGAGATCTCGCTCCTCTACTAAGTTCACGATCATCTTGCTGAGATCGCTAATCTTGCGTACCCCGCGTTGGCGGCGTCCCGGTTGCGGGTCAACCGGTAATTGTGGTGCCAAGACACGGTACCGAGGAGCCATTGACTCCATCACGACTCGCCAATGCTCGGGAGTCCCAAACAAACCATGCAACAACAACACCGTACGCGGACCATCGCCCATTTCCAGGACGTGGTCGATGTCGAAGTCAACACAAGCACCTTTGGCTTGTGACGAAAAAGGAGATATCACTGAACGATTCTTCCCGTCTCAGTCGTGCTCGCGGTCGCGATAAACAGAAAATTGTAACGCCAGCACCTTGTTTCGTCGAATGGACGTGCTGTCACCTTACAATAGGCCAGATTTTAGTCGCTTATCCCGACAAACGCCCGGTGAATAGAGTCGAGACCGCAAAACCGGAGGCCAGCCGCCCTGACAACATTGACAAACAGAACCACCCAAACGAGGGGGATCACCCGCCGCACCGCTCAGGCGGCCTCCAGGCGGCACGTCCAATGGGCCACCGCAAGCTCACAATGGAAGCAGACGAGATGGATCGCGCTGGCGTGATGCCGAGAGTGGTGAAAGCTGAACAATCCCTCCAATCGCGCCAGCCAGTTTCGCCAGCCAGTTTCGCCAGCCATTGGCAAGGGGCGGGTTCCGTATTCACCAGATCTACCACAAGCATCCGTCTGCTTCCGTCGATCCATCCTTGTTCCGGACCGCCCAACTACTGGCATCAATTCGCCACCAGCATTGATTTACGGCCAGCCTGCCGGCCTGTGGAACCGCAATCCGGCTAGGCCAATATCTCGTTAACGACCTGACCGCTCACATCAGTCAGTCGAAAATCACGCCCCTGAAAGCGGTAGGTCAATCGTTTGTGATCGATCCCAAATTGATGCAACATCGTCGCGTGCAAGTCATGCACGTGGACTTTATTCTCCACCGCTTCGTAGCCTAACTCGTCGGTCGCGCCCCAACTGAAGCCCGGCTTGATCCCGCCACCAGCCAGCCAGCAGGAAAAGCCCATGATGTGATGATCGCGACCGCTGCCCTGCGCCATGGGCGTTCGTCCGAATTCGCCACCCCAAATGATCAAAGTATCATCCAACATCCCGCGCTGCTTCAAATCTCGCACAAGCGCGGCAGTTCCTTGGTCGACAAACTCAGCGGTGACCTTGGCTCCATTTTTGATCCCGCCATGGTGATCCCAACCGCGGTGATAAAGCTGAATAAAACGCACACCGCGTTCAGCCAACCGCCGGGCTAATAAGCAATTCGATGCAAAAGACCCGTCACCACCTTTGGTTCCATACATATCCAAAATGTGTTGCGGCTCTTGTGATATGTCCATCAACTCGGGGGTCGACATCTGCATTTTGAACGCGAGTTCGTACTGCGCAATCCGCGTATTGATTTCGGGGTCGTTGTAAGATTGGTTGCCGATACGATTGAGCGACTGAACAGCGTCGATCACCTCTCGTTGTGATTTAATGTCCACACCGGGTGGATTATTCACATATAAAACAGGATCACCCTGAGAGCGAAATTCCACACCCTGAAATCGGCTGGGCAAGAAACCGCTGTGCCACTGCCGTGCAGCAATCGGCTGCGACTGACCACCGCCAACAGAAGTAAGAACAACGTATCCAGGCAGATCGTTGCACTCAGATCCTAAGCCATAGAGCAACCACGACCCCATCGAGGGGCGGCCAGGAATCGGCGCGCCAGTGTTGAAAAGAGTATGCGCGGGATCATGATTGATTTGATCCGTCTGCAATGAACGAATGATGCAAATGTCGTCAGCGATCGATCCGATTTTGGGAAGAATCGTGCTGATCGATTGACCAGACGCACCATAGCGTTTGAACGCATGTTGCGGTGCCAGGCATTTCAAGCGATCTGCTTGGCCCTGCAATTGCGCGATTTGCTTTCCTTGCGTGTAAGATTTCGGCATCGGCTTGCCACCCATCTCAGCCAACTTGGGCTTATGGTCAAGCGTTTCCAAATGAGAAGGACCACCAGCCATGCACAAGTGGATTACCCGCTTGATTTTTGGTGTTCCGGTGCGCGGCTGATAAACACCACTCCAATCCGACTCATCGCCAGAGGCTCCGGCCGCCCCCTCTGTTTGCATCATTGCCCCCAACGCCGCCGCTCCGATTCCGTAGGAACCGTCGCGCAAAAACGTCCGCCGACAAAGCTGGCTTCTCAGTGGATGATCCATTAATCGACTCAATTTCTGGTAATGAATTCGTGCATATTAAAGACGGTTCGCGTGGCTGACAGCAGAGCAGCCACTTCGACGAGGTTCAGATCGGAGTCCGGTGCTCGGTCGCCAACCGAAGTCAATGATTTTGCTGCATCCGGGTCAGCAGTGAAACGCTGGCGTTGTGACTCGATCAATTGAACGAGGACCTGAGTTTCTTCCTCGCTCGGGGTGCGGCTTAAAGCGCTTTCAAATATCGACTTGATGCGTTGGCTGTCATCGGCAGCGTCACTTTTGAGAATTCGCTCTGCGAAAACTCGCGCTGCTTCGATGTAAGAGGGATCATTCAACATCAACAAAGCAGCCAGTGGCGTGTTGGACCTCGTTCGCTCGGCAGTACACTCCTCACGGGCAGGGGCATCAAACAACTTCATCGCCGGATGCAAGAACTGTCGCTGCCAATGGGTATAAACGCCCCGTCGATATTGATCGGCTCCTTCGTCATGCTTGTAAGTCCGTCGAGGAAAGTTCAAATGGCGAAGTAGCCCAACCGGCTGATACGGTTTTACACTACGTCCCCCCAACTCTCGGACCAACAGACCACTTACGGTCAAGGCATTATCACGAACCATTTCGGCATCAATTCGAAACCGGGACTGTCGTGCTAGCAGGCGGTTGTATGGGTCAACTTCGACCAACTCCAGCGGTGCAACCGAAGCTTGCCGGTATGTGTCCGACATCGCAATTAACTTCAAGACATGCTTGACGTTCCAGCCACTCTCGACAAACTCCAACGCCATCAAGTCGAGCAACTCGGGATGGGAAGGAAATTCACCTTGTGAGCCGATATCATCGAGCACCTTGGCTAGCCCAGCACCAAAAAACAGCTTCCAAAACCGATTTACCATCACTCGAGCGGTGAGTGGGTTCTCGCGGGATGTCAACCATTTCGCTAGATCCAAACGATTTGCCCGACGCTGCTCGCCAAGAATCATGGGTGGCAAAAAGTGAGGCACATTTGGGGTGACCACTTCACCACTTTTGTCCATCCAATTGCCACGTGGCAAAACCCGCATTTCACGTGGCTCAACGCTTTGCGTGACCAGAGTCAAGCGAGTGTGGTCGTTCTCTAACTTCGTCTTTTTCTGCTTCGCCTCTTCGAGACCCTGACGAACAGTCGCCAGTTCAGGAGCGATGGTGCGATAGTAGTCGAGCAATTGCTTGGCCTGTTTCTCGTCGCGCTGCTCGGGTTCCAATTCGACGACGGTTTTAATTTCAGCGGGTAACGAAAGGCGAGGATCGAGCTGAACATCTGCTGTCGTAGCGAATAGCCGAAAGTGTCCCAACGTGTGATCTGGATTCGTGTGGTTTTGCTTGATCGTGATGACCAATTCCGTCCCCTCGGCCGCGGCACTTGCGACCTTCAATTCACCCACCCAATCATTCACCTTCCCTAATTCAGGCATTACTGCCCAGCCCCAGGTTTCGCCCTTCGCATCCCCATCGATCGCAGCGATAGCTTTCCAGCCCTTGAATGGATTGGCCTTGCTCGAATCCTCCTGCTCAAAACTTGCTTTCGCTGAAGCAAACGGGAGTGGTTTCAAAACCCCTTCCGCATCGACAACGGCGACCTCAAACTCGCTCAACACAAAATTGCCATTCCCAGCTCGACCAGGCCCCCGCTTCGGCAGCGATTCGTGTGGTAGCACCTCAACCCGAAAACCACGCAGTCCAGCAATCGGAACTGTTGCCTTGATGGTGTAGGTGTTCGTTCCACCGGTGGGCCCGGACGCGAGCAAGGAACCATCTTCTAACACCTCCAGTTGCGTTCCGTGTAAAGCCGTAGCCTCAACCGGCGTCAACACCTGCCAACTGTTATCACCACGACGCAACTTCGTTGCCCACTGGTCCATCGATTCCGTCAAATCGGTCGTCTCGTACTCGTTCGTCAATGTCCCGATCAAGTCTTGGACAGGGGCTAACAGATCACTCAATTCCTGGTCTGGAACCCGAACGGTCGGTCCCCAATTGCCATTGCTGTTGGCACCCGAGTAAAGACCTCGCTCTTTAATGTCGGCAAAGAAAGATGCGAACTGATAAAAGTCCTTCTGCGTGAACGGGTCAAATTTGTGATCGTGGCACTCAGCACACCCCAACGTCGATCCCAGCCAAACTGTCGACGCAGTGCGAACTCGATCCGAAGCATATTTCGCCAGATACTCTTTCGGTTGCGCGCCCCCCTCAGCTGACATCATGCCGAGCTTGTTGTAGCCCGACGCAATCAACTGTTGCTGAGTCGGTTCGGGATATAAGTCACCCGCCAATTGCTCGCGGGTAAATTGATCGAATGGCAGATTGGAATTAAATGCATCAATCACGTAATCACGATACGGCGAAACACTCACATCTTGATCACCGTGATATCCGACAGTGTCCGCATACCGGACTAAATCCAACCAATAAATGGCCATCCTTTCACCAAAGTGCGGCGACGCCAGCAGGCGGTCGATCATATTCTCCCAAGCGTGGCCAGATTGATCATTCAGAAATTCATCCACCTCCGCTGGCGAAGGTGGCAATCCGATGATGTCAAAATACGCTCGACGAACCAAAATGCGAGGATCGGCCGGCGCGGAGGGTTGCAGACCCTGATCAGCCAACTTCGATCGAATCTCCAAATCGATCCAGTTGCCATTACGGTCCCGAGGTTGCAGGGGAGAATAAGCCCAATGCTGCGACCAGACGGCACCTTGCTGGACCCAACGAACCAGTAGTTGGACATGTTCAGGCGAGAGCTGTTTGGGGTGATCGCCAGGTGGCATCACCTCGTCTTCGTCAGCCGACGAGATGCGTTGGATCAGCTCGCTCGCCTCCAAATCTCCTGGAACGATAGCGAACGCTCCCCCCAAGTCGGCAAAAGCACCCTGCTTGGTATCCAGTCGCAGCCCATCCGCCCCTCCACCCTGACGCTGATCCGCGTCTGGGCCGTGGCAGGCATAGCAGTGATCCGACAGGATCGGCTTGATATCGCGATTGAAGTCAATTTTGTCTGCCGCGTGTGTCGCGACAGGAACAAGCAGCAGGAGCACCGCTGAGATTTGAACCAAAACACGCATAGGAGTAGGTGGGGAACTCATGAAGGGATGAACAAGGGCGTTTTTGCGTACCCCAACATTGTAGCCGACGAGTCATCAGACGTAGATATCGCTGTTGAACTCGGTCCCCGCAGCAACCGCCTGACTGGGACAACCGCCTGACTGGGGCAACCGCCTGACTGGGACAACCGGGAAGACAAACGGTTCGTGCCGCGAACAAAGAAACGACGAACTTTGGATCGATCCGACGTCAATCATTGCTAACAGAGTCTCGGCAACTCCGAAAAAGCTCGCACTTTATCCCGATTCAATTGGGAACGCGGCGTTACGCCGCCATTCGCCCATACCTTAAGTTTTCCGCACACCGGTAGCAGGCTCGGCGAACCGCCTGTTCACGAGGATCATCAAAGATCCGAAAACTGAGGGTATTCGTAAGGTAAGAAAACCCCAGCTCCATCGATGGGTCAGCCATTCCGAAGGATCCTCCCACACCAGGACAGCCAAACGATGACGAGTCAGTGCCAAATGCAAAACCTTGACTCGGGCGAGAAAAACCAAAGCCGTAGTTTGTATCGAGTTTCAAAATAGCATCGCGAGAGCCACTAGGAGGAATACTCGGCCGCGCAACCAACTCGTTCCAAGTCGATTGGCTGATACCCAACTCTGAGCCCCCTCGCGCAAACACATCATAAATCCTGGCAATCGCCCTTGCTTGACCGATTCCGTTGGCCGATGGAATTTCCACGTGACGGTACTCAGGCCCGCCAACGTGCGCAGGATTGGAAATCGGCAGGGTACGAATC
>JAQWPZ010000239.1 GCA_029245125.1 Rubripirellula sp. | reverse complement strand
CCAGGTGCCAAGATCGGGTGCCCAGGTGCAAAGATCGGGTGCCCAGGTGCAAAGATCGGGTGCCCAGGTGCAAAGATCGGGTGCCCAGATCGGACACTGCGTCCCCAATCGTCAAGTTGAGTCGACTCACAGACTCAAGATCACAAACAGATCTGAGCTCACAAAAAAACGCGTTGTGGGAGTACCACAACGCGTTGCATTCAAACGAAAAAGAAGGAGCTTGACCTAGCTCTTGCTCTCTTGAGCGGCTGGCTGAGCGGCGGGCTGGGAAGTCAAGCCAGGCCGGACTCGCTTGTTGATGTCGGTCTCAAGGACACCAAAAACTGACTCGTGACGAGCGACTGACATTTGCAACGCGGCCAACAATCGCTTGGCGGTGTAAAAGTTCACGATAATGCGTTGCTTGACTTGAATCGGATCCTTGGGGACCCCAATTGGTTGAGGATTCAAACCGAAGTCAACAATCAACTCTTCGGGTGATCCCGTCACGCGGCAAAAATTGGCGTAGGTCGCCGATGCGTTTTCGTCGGCAACCTGTACTTGAACGGGTTGCTGAGCTTGCGATTGAGCCTGTTGGGCGGCTGCCGGTGCGGCGGCCGCTTCTGGCTTGTCGGCCGCTGCGCTCTTGGTGTCTGCCATCAGTGAAATCTCCAGAGGTTTCGAGAAGTTCTTTTAGGACGTGGAATGGGGCTATCGATCGTCTGATGGTGCTGCCCGCAACTGCACCTCAATCGTTGCATCCGAAATCGTACCTCATGGAGGTGTCGCTGCAACGCAAGACGATCGTGTTCGTAAAAAATCAGAGAGCAAAAAAGGACAAACTGTTAAACAGCGAAAAATACACAGCTTAACGAGCTTCAAAGTTCAAAATTGAATGTCTTTGCAATCAGTCGCCACAAGCGACTGCCCAGCGACATTGGATCAACATGTATCTTGGCCGAACCTCGATATCCGGGTCGGAGCGGTGTGTCGTCGACACTTAATGGGACGCGTGCTTGATAGGAAACGTTCCGTGGTTTGATCTGTCCGGTCGTGGGATCGATCTCTGTCTGCAGATCACCACCGGTTTGACTCGACATGGACATCGATGCCGAATCAAGCGGCTCCGTTGATTTCTCGGTGATGACACCGCTGAACGATGCCATCCGACGCGAATCGAGTTTCATATCCACCGTTTGATTTTCACGGACCAGCTGCACATCCCCCTGGTCAATAATCAACACCGCTTCAAAGGCGTCAGCTGTGCCGATCTCGCAGATCACATCGTCCGCAGTTAACAGTGCACCGCGATTCTTCAGATCGAGCGGTGAACCAGTCCAACTTGGCAAACGGCCGTCGCCGGTTTCCTGGGAGGGCCGATCGGGTGGCGGGATGACATAACCGCTACGCTTGGAGAGGATGGTCAAGCGACCGACTTCTTCTTCCGTCTCGGCTCGCAGTTCCTTAATCGATTTCAATAGCTCTGTCTGTGTTTCCAACTGAGCGACCAAGGCCACATCATTCCGACTTCGGTAGGACAAATTATTCAACTCGACCTGCGCAATCTCTTCTTGCCCTTGAAGCTCAGCCAGCCGTATTTCCAAATCAGGGTTTACAAGGACCGCGATCCGCTCGTTTTCAGCGATCGGCTGTTGCGGATCAACCGTCCACTCAATGCGTCCGGATGTACCAGCATAAACAGCTCCCGCTTCACTGGGCCGAACTTCGAATGCACAGTCAATGTGATGCGGCAACGGAATCAAACAAACAGCCGCGATGACGCCCGCCGCGGCACCCAACGTAATCAGCAAAGGAGTGCGTTTCACTTTCGATAACCTTCCGGGCGTTCGACAGAATTTCCACGTTTGAATGAAAGGTTGGGCAACAAGTCCCGCAAAACCAATCACAGCGACCATGCGACCGATCGCCTGGAGCCCATAAGGCTCGAGAACTTTGATCACAAACCAACAAATTGAAAACACCACAACCCAACGATAGATCACGCTGGCAATGGTAAACAGCCCGAACATGAATCGACCGCGGGTTGGCAAGAAAGGATCATCCTGCAACTCAAGGCCGAGACAAGTTTCCTGAAACCAGCGTTTCAAAACCTCGGTGCTCTTTTGCCGAAGATTGGGTATCTCCAACGCGTCCATCAAGATGTAATAACCGTCAAAACGCAACAACGGATTTCCATTGACCAAGACCGTACTTACCA
Organism: Rubripirellula sp.; assembly: GCA_029245125.1. Classification (GTDB taxonomy): domain Bacteria; phylum Planctomycetota; class Planctomycetia; order Pirellulales; family Pirellulaceae; genus Rubripirellula. Next base: position 4,918 of record JAQWPZ010000239.1, on the reverse strand, counting down.
CGTTCAAGAACATCATGTTCAGACAGAGATCATTGATCGTCGTTCCTTGTTCGGTGAAATACCAAATGTAAGCCGCGATCGAGGCCAAGATCATTTCGACGTAGATCCCCGCTGCTCCGATCCAAACTCTTTTCCACTTGTTCGGCAGCATCCAGGAATCAGAGACGTTGCAATACAAACAGGGCGTGAACACCAGCAACATAAAGCCGATTTCATGACACTCACCACCGAATTTCTTACAGCTCAAACCGTGCCCAAATTCATGCAACACTTTCACAAGCCCCATGGTCACGGCCAAAATCAACCAACGATCAGCTGCAAAGAATTGCTGAAAAGTGGGCAACTTGGCGTAGACCGTGTCGTATTGCGTGGCCAGCAGTAAAGATGCGGACAGAAAAAACAACGCAAAACAGATCAGGGCCGGAACGGTGAACATCCACCCGAACCAGGGTAGGATCGCATTCAGAATTTTCTCTGGATCAAATCCGCGATAACGCAATGCAAACACGTTCGCAAATTTACCCATTGTCTCCTTGTTCTTCTTTTTTCGCCCTCGCTCACGAAGCGCTTTGCCCTGTCCAGGCGAATTACTGATCACCAACCCACTGCGGTGCAGCATGCCGATGAACTGCTGTAGATCTCCAAACGTTATTTTCTGGGGCGCGAAACGGCGTTCAAAACCATCCTTGATTTGCTGCAGGCTGACATGCCCATCAAGCATATTCAGAATGTAAAACTCTTCATCATGAAATCGAAAGTACTGCAACCCGATCGGTTCCTTGACCACCCAGTATCCCGTGCCCTGATAACGCTGACGATTAGCCGTCAGGTCAGGACGTTTGCGCACCGTCAGCGGTCGCGATGAACTGCTAACGAGGGATTCGGCAAGAGTCGTCATGAAACGGAGTCGTTAAAGATGCATGAGAGTGGATGAACGAACGTCAATTCAGTTTCTACTGGGCCGTATCCGCTGGAAGGTTTTTAATCACAATCTCGGCACGCATGCCTGGCTTAAAACGCCAATCTTGGCCGACCTTGGCGTTATCAATCTCGACCCAAACGCGATAGCGATTCTGCAAGTCCAGTTCCATGCTGACAAAACCGAGCTTGGCGTCAATGGAAACCGGTTGCTTCGCACCGGTATCGATCGTCACTTTGACTGGCGTTCCCTTCAGGATTTTGCCTGGATAAATCAACGCGTCGATATCGCCTTCAACCCGCAGTTTGTCCATTTGAATCAAGGTCGCGACCGGCGACCCTGGCTGAACCCATTCCCCGATTTGAGCAATTCTTCTCTCGATGAAACCGGTTGCGGGTGCGACGACCTTACGACGCTCCAACTCAAACTCTGCAATCTCACGTTCGTGACTCTTGGCAGCCACCTGAACGTGAGCGATCTCTTGTTGCATATCCGCCAATTCAATTCGCAATCCGGCCCGCACAGCCTCCAAACGCTTCTTTTCCTTTTCCCAATAGGGAATCGCGCCTTCGAGAAACAATTCCCCAAACGACCGAAATTCAGCACTGGCAAGTTCTTCACTATTGCGGGCATCCTTGACATTGACTTCATTGGCGGCGTTCAACGTCGCCTCCTTTTCTTCCGCTTTCTTCAGCTCCAACGCTAAAGCGGCTGCCGTGTCATCGATCACCGCCAGAACATCAGCTTCGGTAACCGTATCACCCTCCTCAAAATTCAGTTCCATTAAAGTCCCCTCCGCCTTGGCGGCGACGTTGACCTTATTGATGTACTGAACCATGCAGTTTTGGGCACCGATCTGGCCGGTGGAAGCAGGACTTGGTTCTGCCTGTCGCTGTGCAACTGCCGGCGAGACGAGCAAAACAGCCATGAGTGTATTCAGCATGATTCGCATCGAATGAGCTCCGGAACGGACATTAGTTTGTGAGGAAACAGGAAACGCAGAAGCGTGACAAAGGGTGGGCTTAGAAGAAGAACTTGTAACACCACTCATAGATCTCGTGGAAGAAAACGAAACCGCTTGCACGTCGGCCACAGTAAATCTTGGCAATCACTTTCGCGCCCGGTCGAGGCCTCAGAAGCTGCAGCGATTCTTGTTCGGGAGTAGCATCCATCATGATGATCGCACCATGCTCCTCATTGGCATCGGCTCTCATTGAAATACTGTCGAGCTGCAGAGTAGCCTCGAGCGGCTCGTCAGGATCGGTCGCGAGAATAAAAGTCACATCAAGCGTATCCGACGGCTTGGTAAGCCCTTCCTTGACGATGTATTCATCGAGGTGGCCTTCGCGTTTCTCTGGCAACTCCAACTCTAGAAACAGTGGTTGCGAAAGGTCTGCAATTTCCATCAACACTTGACCGGTCATGATCGGACGTCTTCGAAGCGTCTTCTCAACATCCCAAGAGACGACCACACCATCGATGGACGCGCGAATCGTCAAATCACTCACACGTTTCTCATAGAGGCTTAACTTTTCTTCGAGTGTTTCCAACTCGACAGCCAATTTCTGCTGTTCAGCGACCAAGGCTCGCAAATCAGCAGGCTCCAATTGCCGGCGGTTACCGAGCTGCCCTTCCACTCGACTCTTCTCAGCAAGCGCTGTTTGGATTTGCCCCCGAACTTCGGTGGTCTGGATCTCCAAATCACGGTTCCGTAGTCTGACCAGGGGATCGCCTGCCTTGACCTCCGTATTGTGATCGACCAGAACCTCTAAAACTTCCCCATCGATCGGAGCGAACACCTCGCGTCGCTCAACGGGCAGCAACGTCCCTTCGGCCTCTAAATTGAAATCCTTTTTGACGAAGGTGAGCGTCAGAAAGACGGCAAACACCAAGCCAATCACCGCGATTGTTTTTGGCAGAGTTCGTGCTCGCAACACCCACGTTGCCCGCCCCAATGCACGCCATAACGGCATCAGAAACAAATTGGTGTGCGAACGGGAATTCGCAATCGCACGGGTCCCATGCTCGTAAACTAAATCGACCCGGGCTTTAAAAATTTCGGCTGGAATGTCACTTTCGATCTGCTCAACAATCAGAGCACCAATGACCTCGCCTCGATGAGCGTTATCGCGATCAAGTGCTCCGGTGGCCCCAGACTCGTTATCCGCACCAAGCTTGCGTTCCGGCTCACGCAGCGGCAGCACGGCCACATTTCGACCGTAGGATTGATCGACATAGTCCTCTAACGCTTCTTCGATTTGTGGCGGCAGATCTTCAGTCGATCCGTCATGCCACAGCGGTTCGCCCGCTGCGACCACGCGGGTCGCCAAGTTGTTTAGGGCGGTCACGATGTTTGATCGGTTTTCGATCGTGTCCTGACCACTAATTGCCTGAACCTTACACTTGCTGCCTTTCTTAATCGCAACGCTCACACGGTCGCAACCGATCAAACGACGCCCTTCGTTGGCGACGATATGCGACGTCTCTTTGAGATCCAAAGATTCATGCGACGCACGAGCAAAAGAATCAGCCTGCTGCCACAGCGTCTGACGATCTCCCAGCGTCCTAAGCTTTTGGCTTCGCAACCACTCCGCCGCCAATTCGCACATCTGCTGCAAGAATCGCAGGTAGCCACGCTGGGTGTCAGGAGCGGTGTCGGGACGCTGAAAAACCTCAATCAAACCGTCATGTTGCCCATCATGCTTCAGAGAACCGAGCACCAACAAGTAGCGGGTTGGATTCCCTTCGGCATCCCCATCGGTGGTTCCGGAGTAGGGAGGCACTAACAAACTCTGACCGGTATTGGCAACACGCTGAATCAACCGCAAGTGCCGATCTGCATCGTCCGTTTCTTCCCCCAATACAGAGGGCTCAGCGTTGATCTGGTACTGCAGCTTGAGCTGACGATCTTCATCGAGCAACCAGATCGCGCCGCCAGCCGCCGCCAGGGCAGTGATCACCCGCGACAGTAACTCCGGATAGAACTCCTCAGCGGTCGCGCCACTCTTGGCAAGCTGTGCAATTTCATTAACCAACCCCCGTATTTGGGCCTTGGTTTCCTCAACGGTTTGTTGATTGACCGACATGCGAGTGGCTTTTCAGTGAGTTGGAAGGGGAAGCGAGTGCCATTGTTTGAACGTAGTGAATCAGAGCATCCGTCGCCACGTTGACCTGATCGGAAAGGCAGATTTGCGGCACGGGGCCATGGACCGTATTGATTAGCGCGACTGGTCCCCGTGTTGCTTTTTCGCCTCACACCTAGACATCTTATACAATTTGTATAAATTGGTCCAGGGGATGACTTCCATCGCGGCCACCAGATCCCTGATCTGGGGAGCCCGCCGGGCGAGGGCCCACAAATCGGTACGTTCTTACTTACCTCCTGAATCAGCCGATCAGCTTGAAAAAGATGGAACCCAAACTGCTAACCTCCGCCGAATCGCTCGCTAAGCTGGGAGAGTTACAGCAGGAACTCAATCGCCTGCAGAGAAAAGTGCGAATTGCGATTCAAACCCAACTTGCCTCAATCACCGGTCACTCATTGGGCGATTTATCGCAGAACCGGGAGCTTATCGCATCGATTCACGAGGTTCTGGAGAGCCATGGCCTTCGAATCCAATGCGTAGAATGTGGTCATCCAGCAATTCTTCGCGTCTCGCCGCGTCCCGGCAGCCCCAACGGCGTTTTCGTATTTGACCATACGCTTGATGGCCGGCGAACATTTCACGGCGGAGGATCAGCCGTCCCGCCAATCAAGCTAGTTGCCAAACCGCCGCGTAAGAAACATCGCCGCGTTGCAGGCTGAACGAACTCTACAGGCATTATGACCGGCATACCTGCCTGGGATTCATTCAATTTTCGCTCGGTTTTGCCTGCGGGATGCCGTTGTTTTTCGCTGGCACGTCAGTGGAGCAATTCGTGAGCTAGGTTTCTCACCAGGGGACCTTTCCGCGATGCCTACATTGCCTGAATTAACACATAGCCAGATTGAGCCAAACG
>JAQWPZ010000231.1 GCA_029245125.1 Rubripirellula sp. | reverse complement strand
GAGGCGGCGTTAGCTGCGTTTGACGCGCAGTACACCAATCAATTGTTTTGGAACAGTGTGGACTCCCCGAATAACGCGGGAGTGTTTGGCATACCAATTGTCTCAACTGGTAAACTCGCCAACTTCAATGGTGAACTTAGTAAGACGACCGCAACCGGTGCCGTCTTCTCTTTGCGGCATGTGGTCAATTATGACCAAACCAACCAGTTCGCTGGCGGACGACGTTTCTCGAGTGTCTTCAGTGGCTGGCTTGAAGCCGAGTGGCGACAACCGTTGTTGCAGGGTGCGGGTACAACCTTCAACCGAATTGCTGGTCCTACCCGCGTTCCTGGGCAGTACAACGGGGTCCTGATCGCCCGTCTTAATGAAGACACGTCGCTGGCTGATTTCGAGGCCAATGTGATCGCGTTGGTATCGGACGTTGAGAAAGCTTATTGGGATCTTGTTACCGCCTACCGAGTCCTTGACACGCAGATCAAAGGACGAGAGGCAGCGTTGCAGACGTTCCAGTACCAGCAGGTTCGATTGGAAGTCGGGTCAGGTCGCAGTGACGAGGAGGCTCAGGCACGGAGTCAGTATTACCAATTCCAAGCTCAAGTCGAGACAGCACTCGGTGGGCCTGTTGGTTTGTATCAATCTGAGCAACGCCTTCGCTACTTGATCGGATACCCGGCAACGGACGGACGTTTGATTCGTCCATCGACGGAGCCAACGGACATTAAGGTGATCTATGAATGGGATAGTGCTCTCGGTCAATCATTGGAACGCCGCGTGGAGGTTCGACGGCAGCGGATGGCTGTCCAACGCCGTGAACTAGAGTTGACCGCCGCTCGGATGAATTTCAAACCACGGTTAGACATGGTGATGAGCTACCGTTGGCGTGGCTTGGGTGACAATCTGATCGGGAGCTCGACGAATAATTTTGACAATTTGTACGGTGACATCTTCGGTGGTGATTACCAGGAAGGCAGAGCAGGATTTGAGTTGAACTTCCCGGTAGGTTTTCGATCTGCAGCGACAGCCCTGTCGCACGCTAAGTTGAGTTTGCAACGCGAACGGGCTGTCCTCGCTGAAACCGAGTTGCGTGTCAGTCACGATTTGTCCGATGCCGCGCGGCAAGTCGAGATCACGTATCAATTGCTCGAGACCAATTACAACCGAGTCGAGGCCGACTTGCGTCAGGTAGAAGTATTGCAGCGTCGTTATCGTGACGGCAGCGATAACATTAACTTCCTGCTGCAGGCTCAACGTCAGGCCGTAACGAGCACGACGGAATTCTACCGCTCACTCTCCGCCTACAACCTGGCATTGCGTGACCTGCATCGCCAAAAAGGTTCGTTGCTGGCATACAACAATGTGCAAATGGCCGAGGGACCATGGGCGGCGGGAGCCCAACGCGATGCGTATGAGGTGGGCCGCTTCCTACATCCAAGGCCGTTCCCAGAAAAGACCCAGGCACCGATGTCTTTGACCGCGGGGCCATTTGATCCTTCGGCACCTCAAAGCACGACGGCAAATGTGGTGTCGGGCTCCAGTGATGAGGAGTTCACCGCACCCGTAATGCCGACCGCAGATCCAGCGGCCGATAAACCTCTGACTGGTGGTGCAGCCGCCGAAGAATCAGCTGTGGACGAAACCTTGATGCCGCAACCGCCCGCCGAGGAGAAGCTCGAGCAAAAATTGCCATCGCTGCCAGAGTCGGGCAAGCCGACGTCCCCTTCCAACGACGTCATTCCCAGCCTTGAGCAGAATTGAAAACAGCCTTGAGCAGAATTAAAAACAGCCTTGAGTAGAATTAAAAACAGGCTTGAGCAGAATTAAAAACAGGCTTGAGCAGATGCCGTTGAACACAGCAGCTCCGCTCCTGGCCGGATGGTTTGCAAGTTGCGAGTTCGACTTGTAACTTGCGCCTGGTTGACCCGTGCCGGGCGACCGGGCTAATCGGCAAGGCAGTTCTTGCGAGTGCCTGCGAGCGGGTGAGTGTTCTCGAGAGTTTGGCCGATGGTTTTCGGTGCTCTAACGCTTTTCGTATCTCACTCGATAAACCGGAATCTGATACTTACGACTGCGACGTTCGAAATGGGTTCGGTAATCCAAGTCGTGATTCGCTTCCAGTTCCTCTTCGGGGATGGGTACGCCCAGTTCGGGCGTGATCTCGGCGATCATTTCTACAGCGGTTTCAAAGTAATCGAGCACATCGGTCCAGAAATGAAATCGGCCTCCGCTGCGAAGCGCGCGAGCGATGTTGGCGATGCTGGTCGGATTGACGACACGTCGTCGGCGATGCCGTTTCTTCCACCAGGGATCGGGAAAGTAGACGTGCACTGCTTCCAGTGTTCCAGCCTCAATCCGATCTTGGAAAAGTGGTTCAGCGTTACCACTGACCATGATGGCGTTATCCAACTCTGCTTTCGCTAAACGCCCCGCTGCATGCTGAGCGTACTTATCCATGATTTCGATGCCGAGAAAAAGATGCTCAGGTTCGGCGGAGGCTGCGTTGGACAGGAACAAGCCTTTGCCGGAACCAATTTCGATTTCCAGTGGCAAATCACGGCCAAACAATGCTTGGCTGGTCAATTGGGGCGGCAATTGTTCGACGGTGCGCAGCGTTCGGCTGAGGTCTAGGCTGGCGGGCGGTCGTTTGATGGGGCTGCGGGGCATGTCGATCAGCGTCGTGTGGGCTGCCGGTGTTGGTGATGAAAGCGGGTCAGGAGCCGATTTGTGAGAATTTGATCGGGGATCGCCGTGCGCATTCAAGTGTGCTTAGGCAGCCACGCTCGTCGGCGAGCGTGGCTTGTCCACCCAAGCATCGGTATTCCCCAAACGGCGGGAGCCGATTTTTATCCCTTCGTTGTTGCTCTGATCCATGGTCATCGTAACCTCGCAAATTTCCCCTACAATGCGGGTTGTCTTAGTTCCTGATTCGAATTTAATGGTCATGAAGTCATCGATGGAAAGTAATTTCAACGGTTTGCAGATCGCCGCGTTAGAGAGCCGGCGAGCCGACGACATGAAGCGTTTGATCGAGCGATGTGGGGGGGTGCCGCATGTCAGCCCTTCGATGCGTGAGGTTCCGATTGAGCCCAATCGGGCTGCGATCGATTTTGCTTATCGCTTGATGACCGGACACATTAGTGTCGTCGTGCTCATGACCGGTGTTGGATTTAGGTACTTGCTGCGAGCGATTGAGCGGCACCTCGACCAGCAACGGTTTCTCGATTCGTTGTCCGATGTGGTCACCATTTGCCGCGGTCCCAAGCCAGCAGCCGCGATGCGCGAGCATGGTTTGAACCCGACGCATCGAGTTCCCGAGCCCAATACCTGGCGTGAATTGTTGGATTTAATCGATCAGCACGTGCCGATCTCTAATCAAATCGTCGGTCTGCAGGAGTATGGCATCACAAACGCCTCTCTGGTGGCCGGATTGGAAGCGCGGGGAGCCACGGTCGAAGCGGTTCGTGTCTACGGATGGGAGTTTCCGGATGAAACAACTCTGTTAGAAGAGAATGTTCGCGCCTTGGCAGATGGCCGCCGAGACATGTTGTTGCTGACCAGTGCGCACCAAGTCGTCAATATGCTGCGGATGGCGGAGCAGTTGAACATGATTGACGCGCTTCGGGACGGCCTGCATCAGACCGTGATCGCGTCGATTGGCCCGACGACCTCACAGATGTTGGAAGAATGCGGTATCCAAGTCGATCTCGAGCCTGCCCATCCAAAAATGGGGCATCTTGTGACCGAGTCGGCACAGCGGGGTGCGTCACTCGTCGATGCGAGAAAACGATGGAAGGTTGTTACGCCGCCACTTGAACAATCGAATCACCCGTCCAATGACAGTCTGTTCATGCGGGCATGCCGCGGTGAACAGACTGAGCGCTCGCCGGTGTGGTTGATGCGGCAGGCGGGGCGATACATGTCGGAGTATCGTGAAGTCAGGGCAAAACAGTCCTTTTTGGATCTATGTCGCGATCCACAACTGTGCAGCGAAGTGATGTGTACAGCGGTCAACCGTTTGGGCGTCGATGCGGCAATCATCTTCTCTGATTTGTTGCCCATCCTGATGCCAATGGGATTCGATCTGGAATACGTCAAAGGTGATGGTCCAGTGATCCACAATCCTGTTCGGGATCTGGATGGGATCAAAAAGGTTCGTTCGTTGGACCATCCCGAAGAACTCGATTTTGTTTACGAAACGGTTCGGCGCACGCGAGCGGATCTCCCCGAGGGGATTCCGGTGATTGGGTTCGCTGGATCACCGTTCACGTTAGCCAGTTACGCGATCGAAGGTGCTGGCAGTAAGCAATATGTGAACACCAAAAAATTGATGGTCAGTGAAGATGGCGGTTGGGATGCGTTGATGGAGAAACTGTCACAGGCGATCACCGTTTACTTGAATTATCAAATTGCCGCGGGCGCCCAGTGCGTTCAATTGTTTGACAGTTGGGCTGGTTGCTTATCGCCGCAACAATACACGAAGTACGTGTTGCCGTGGATGAAACAAATCATTGCGGGGATCGCTCCGGGCGTTCCAGTGATCAACTTTGCCACCGGCAATCCTGAATTGCTGCCGTTGCTGCGAGGTGATCGGCGAACGGTTGTCGGAGTTGATTGGCGGATTCCACTGGATGTGGCATGGCAGCGAATTGGCCACGATAACAGTGTGCAGGGAAATCTTGATCCGGCGGTGTTGTTGACCAACCCAGACAGAATCCGCGTTGAAGTTGATAAGTTGCTTCGCTCGGTTGCCGGTCGTCCCGGGCACATTTTTAATCTCGGTCACGGGGTTCACAAGGAAACCCCGGTCGAAAACGCGATCGCTCTGGTGGAGTGCGTCAAGGAATGGAGCGAATAGCCGCTTCTGCGGGTGCCAAAGGCCGCTGCCGATTTCGGTAGTGGCGGTCGAGGTCGTGTCGCAGGAGGTTGCTTTGCGGCATCGCAATGACGCGGTTCGTCTATCCCGCCGCTTCAAGTGCTTTTTGCTTGGCGATCAGTTTTCGTTGGTACCTCGACTGTGCCACATCGACAACGATCAGAACCGCCAGCACAAAATAGAACGTGCTCTTGGCCATTGGCGTGACATGATGACCGAACAACGAGAGTTCGGCTAAATGTCCCCCTTCGCTGACTAGCATGATGCCGACGATGAACAAGATAAACAGTCCCAGGACTTCGTACATCCGATTCTTTTTCAAGAACTCGGCCACGTGGTCGGCGAGCCACATCATCATCAACCCGCTCAGTACGATCGCGGTTGCCATGATCGAAATGTTCTTGGTCAAAGCCATGGCGCTGAGGATCGAATCAAAAGAAAAGACCAAGTTCATGATGACGATCAATGTGATTGCTCGACCGACCGAGCTGCGAGACTGTTTGTCCGGAGTCTGTTCGACATCATGAATCGACAAGAGGTGGTAGATCTCTTTCATGGCTGTCCAGAGGATGAACGCACCCCCACCCAGGACGATGATGCTGTGTCCAGAAATCGCCATGCTGAGGTAGTCAGATTCAAATTCGTAGAATGCGTTTTCCAGTAGCGAAATGACTTTGACTAGCACGATTAACAGTGCGATTCTGAATCCGATCGCCAAGCCAATCCCGAGCTTGCGGACCTTAGATTGGTCTTCCTCGGGGACTCGTTTGCTCTCGATGGAGATGTACAGCAGGTTGTCAAACCCGAGGACTGCTTGCAGCACGATCAGCATCCCGAGGGTGAAAATTCCTTGAACGGAGAAAAAAGATTCGATTGGTTCGTTTTCTTCGGCTGCCAGTTCCCCCGCGCCGGCCGCCTCGGCACTCTCGGCCGCGGCGAGCAACAGGAAATCAAGAGACGATGTCAATGAATCCAAAAACTCGATCATCAGGATGGTCCGTTATGCTCGTCGAAGTCGAAGGCCGGGTCAGGTAGCCAGCGAGATGCTCGCCGTTCGTTGACGGCCCCGTCATGGATCTGCCAGATTGTGCTGCCAGAATGTGGTGGCGTCAAAATATGATTACGTCAGATTATGATGCTGGGCGTTGACTGCTGCCACCACCGTAGGCGATGTCACATCCGGCAATCTTCTATAATTTAAACTCAATTTCCTTCCCGCCTGTTAGCACCGAGGTTTGACCGTGATCCATCCACTGTTTCGAATGTTCTCCATTTGCGTCGCGTTGTGTGGCTGCGCAGTCATGTCCGCTGCAAATTTGCAGGCCGAGTTGTACGAAATTCGCGGGTACGTATTGGGAGAGAACGGTGATGAGGCGGCCGTTGATCAGTACATATCCAAGGCTTTAATCCCAGCACTGCAGCGGCAAGGCATTGGGCCGGTTGGTGCATTCACCAATTCAGAGAACGATGAGACCGGGATCAAGACCGTCTTCGTCGTCATCCCCCACGATGGGCCCGAGGCGATGGGCCGCAATCGCCAGAAAGTTCAATCCGACGAGCAATATCAAAAAGATGCCGAGGCATTTTTTGCTCGCGGCAATCGAAACAAGGCCTACCAGCGAATTTCCAGCGAACTGTTGATGGCGATGGATTGCATGCCCAACGCAAAGGTTCCCGAGGGCACGCTTGAAAACAAAGATCGTGTCTATGAGCTACGCATCTATGAGAGTGCAAACGAAAAGATTGGTAATTTGAAAGTCGAAATGTTCAATTCAGGTGAGGTGCCAATCTTTTTAGATTGTGGCATCATTCCAATCTTCATCGGGCAAGCAGTGGTCGGACCCTACACGCCTAGCCTGACCTACCTGACGCTTTACAACGACGAGGAATCCCGGCTCGATGCGTGGAAGGCGTTCCGGGTCCATCCCGATTGGAAAGTGCTCAGCCAAGTAGCCAAGTACAAGGGAACCGTTAGCAAAATCTACAAATATGTCTTGGTGCCCAAGAGCTACTCACAGATGTGATGTGATTCTGCTTTTTGAAATGCGGCCCCCGGAAATCGCGGGGGCATCTGAGCCTGACAGCCCCCACTTCTGGAGTTGGGGTGTCGGGGAATTCGAGCCATCATGGTGATCGAGTCGCCAAGTGAGTGGGATCGCACCACGGCGGGAAGGTATTTCTTACCCAATCGTTAAACCTTGATCGCCGGTTTTGCTGGGCCTCCGTTGCCGTTAGGATCTTGGGCATGACACCGATGATGCGCCAATACCATGAGGCCAAATCAGCGTGCGGTGACGCGCTGTTGTTGTTCCGCATGGGAGACTTTTACGAACTGTTTTTAGAAGACGCCAAGGTTGCGGCCGAGGTGCTCGGGTTAACGCTGACCAGTCGTGACAAGGACAGCGAAAATCCGACGGCGATGGCGGGATTCCCGCATCACCAAGTCGATGCCTATTTGCACAAGCTGATCAAGGCGGGCTATCGCGCCGCGGTTTGTGAGCAGGTTGAGGATCCGAAGACGGCCAAGGGGTTGGTTCGTCGCGAGGTCACTCGGGTGGTGAGTGCCGGCACGCTGACCGATGATGGTTTGCTGGATCCCCGCGAGGCCAACTACCTGGCAGCGATTTGTTTGGTTCAAGATCGCCGTGGCGGTGATGACGGCGAGCCCCAGGTTGGGTTGGCTTGGGCTGAGCTTTCCAGCGGTCGTTTCGAAGCCGGGACGTTTTCGTTTTCGCGGCTTGAAGACGAATTGGCTCGGATTGGACCGGCGGAAGTCCTGTTTCGTGAAGATGACGTGCGCGTTCAGCCTGACACGACGTCGCCCTGGGCGTGGACAGCGCGGCCCGCATGGACGTTCGCCGAGGACGCCGCTCGCGAGAGCCTTTGCAAACAATTCAGCGTCCACAATCTGGAAGGCTTCGGGTTTGAAGAGCAGGATACCCCGGCGGTCCGCGCCGCGGCAGCTGTGTTGACTTACCTGCAGGAAACCCAGCGTGGCGATCTTGAGCACTTCCGCACCCTGGTCGCTCATCATCGTTCTGGGTTTTTACAGATCGATGCCGCGACCCGACGTAGTTTGGAAATCACCCGCACATTACGGGGTGGGACCCGTGAAGGGTCGCTGTTGAGTGTCGTTGACCGAACTTGCACTCCGATGGGATCGCGGTTGTTGGCTGATTGGGTTGCGGCACCGATGATCGATTCAGTCGCGATTGAGGAGCGATTGGATGCTGTGTCAGAGTTGGTCACTGAAGCCGCTTTGCGGAGTGATCTGCGTGATAATTTGAAGCAGACATTCGATTTGACTCGTTTGCTCGGCCGAATCGCCACCGGACGGACGGGCCCTCGTGATTTGCAGCAAGTGGCCCGCACGTTGACGCGGTTGCCAAAACTGAAATCACCTCTGCAGGATCGCCAGCCCGCGCGGTTGCAGTTTGTCGAAGCACATTTGCATCTGTGCCCCGAGTTGCGTGATGAATTAGATGCGGCATTGGCAGATGAGTGCCCACTGTCGGCCAACGACGGAGATTTCATTCGAAGCGGTTTCGATTCGGAACTCGACACGCTTCGGGAGTTGGCTCAAGGCGGTAAGCAATGGATCGCCGCCTATCAAAAAAAGCAGATGGACGAGACCGGGATCGCGAATCTCAAGGTCGGTTACAACAAGGTGTTTGGATATTACTTGGAAGTCACCAACGCTCATCGCGATCGTGTGCCGGACTTCTTTATTCGCAAACAGACGCTCAAAAATTGTGAGCGATTTATTACGCCGGAGTTGAAAGAGTACGAAGAGAAGGTTCTGGCAGCCGATGAGAAGGCGTCGTCACGCGAGCAGTTTTTGTTCCAGCGTTTACGGGAACTCACTCGTAAGCAATTGTCGACCCTGCAAGAAGTCGCCGTCGCGATCGCTGAACTTGACGCCTTGGCTTCGCTGGCGGAGATCGCATCGCACCGTGGTTGGGTGCGGCCTAAGTTGGTCGATGAGTCGGTGCTGAAAATTGATGCGGGGCGTCATCCCGTGTTGGATGTCACGCTGCCGCAAGGGGAATTTGTTCCCAACGATGCGGTGATGTCGCCTGAAGCCGGGATGATTTTGCTGATTACCGGTCCCAATATGGCTGGTAAAAGCACCTATATCCGCCAAGTTGCATTGATCACGATTCTGGCCCAGGCGGGATCGTTTGTGCCGGCTGAATTTGTCGAAATCGGAATCGCCGACAGGATCTTTGCTCGCGTTGGTGCCAGCGATGAACTCAGTCGTGGTCAAAGTACCTTCATGGTCGAAATGGTGGAGACGGCCAGGATCCTGAATACCGCCACCTCACGCAGTCTGGTGATCTTGGATGAGATTGGTCGAGGCACCAGCACCTACGATGGTTTGTCGCTCGCTTGGGCCATCACGGAACATCTGCACGAACAGATCGGGTGTCGCACTTTATTCGCGACGCACTACCACGAACTGACACAACTCGAGGAATCACTGCCGCAAGTTGCCAATTGGAACGTCGCGGTTAAAGAATGGAACGACGAAGTTGTGTTCCTGCACCGCATCATTCGTGGCGGAGCTGACAAGAGTTACGGGATTCATGTGGCCCGACTGGCTGGCATTCCAGCGGCCGTCAACGAGCGGGCCAAGGATGTATTGTCTCAGTTGGAAGCCGATCATCGCGACGCGTTTGATCGTCCAACTATTCAAACGCCAGGAGCCGATTCGGGGTCGGGGCAATATCAGCTCACTTTGTTCGGTTTCGCCGACCATCCGCTGTTGGAGGATGTTCAGAAATTAGATCTCGATGGGATGACACCGATCGAAGCGATGCAGTTTCTGCAGCAAGCACAACAGAAGCTTACAGAGAAATCGGAAAAGCGATGATCGTGATTCACCATGCGTGGGACGTGGTCACTAATTCGCGATAGGCCTGCTCGAGCTTCGCTTGCATCTCGTTTGCCAACGCAGCATTCTGTTTGGCAAGATTTTCGCTTTCATCAATGTCCGTCGTGACGTCATAAATCTCTAAGTCCGTGAGTTCGGCG
>JAQWPZ010000218.1 GCA_029245125.1 Rubripirellula sp. | reverse complement strand
TGTTCGCCGCCGGTTCCGCCCCCTTTGCAAAGGGCGAGACAGCGAGTGCACCACAAAAAGTGCCCACGAGTAACCAGTTCGTCCGAGTCTTCATCGCCAAACCTGTTGATGTGTGAAAAAAGCGTTAACGGTCGTCGGTAGACGCTTGGTCAGCGTCAGGATACTTCTCGCCGATTGCCCGGGGTTTTCCCGCCGAGCGACCGGTGTTTTCTCGCCTACCGCCCGGGGTTTTCTCGCCTACCGCCCGGGGGCAATGGGTGGATTCCGGGGTCAGCAAGATTGCAACGGTGTCAGTCGTTATGGTACGTGGCAGGCGGCCAATTGTTAACGCCACTCACTGCACCAGTCCTTGGTCTGCACCCCACTGCGGATCCGCCACTCACGTAACTCCGCCAGCAGACGGGCTTGGTGTGATGCCGCGGCGGGGTCGTTCCAGAGGTTCTGGCATTCATCCGGATCGTTCGCCAAGTCGAAGAGTTGGCCATCAGGTTGGTCCAGGAAATGGACAAGTTTGTGCGAATGGTCTCGGACCATGGTCATGAATTCACAACCGGTCAAGACAGCGTCTCGGACCTGTTCGCAATAAACAAAGGGGCGGCCTGCAAACGACTCGGCGGTTTCGGGCTGAAGAGCAGGAGCCAAAGATTTGGCTTCCCAATCAGTTGGGACTTGCAAGCCTGCCCATTCCAAAATGGTTGGGCCGATGTCCATCTGCTGGACCAGTTGGTCGACTGCTCTTCCCGATCCGAACCGGCCAGGTGCCCAGACGATCATTGGCACCCGTGTGATTTGTTCGTTCATCGTCCATTTCTGACTCTGTCCGTGATCGCTCAGGCAATCTCCGTGGTCACTTGTGAAGATAATAATGGAATCATCCAGATAGTTTTTTCGGTCGAGTGCTTCGATGATCTCACCGACCTTCTCGTCGATCATGCTGACATTCGCAAGGTAGAACGCTCGCTGACGATGTCGCTGTTCCTCTGAGGGATTCAGATCCATGATCACCGAGTCGTGATCGACGTCTTGGTTGTGTTGACGTAATTCTTGCAATGCGGGAGGCAGGGAATCAAGTTCGCCGTCGGTGACGGGCAACAGGGGCAAGTCGCGATTTAGGTACCGCTCTGCAAAACGGGGAACGGGATCGTACGGTGGATGTGGCCCGGGAAAACCGATCTGCAGAAACAGGGGTTTCATCTTTGGCTTTGAATCGATCCACCACCGCGCCATATCGCCCACAAACATATCGGGGTGTGTATCTTCCGGGAGTTCCCAAAGAAAGGCGCCGAGCGCAGACCTATAATCTTCTCGCTGCCGATAGAACTCGCGTTGTTGCTTGACCAAGCCGCGATACCGCAATGCCTTGTCCCACTCGTCAAAAAAGTAGCGGCCTTCCAAATAGCGGTCTTTGTTCTCGACGACAAAACGCTCGTGAAAGCCAAGTTCCGTTTGGAATGGCCACGTGTGCATCTTGCCGATATTGGTGCAGTAATACCCAGAATCGTTCAGCTGTTGGATCCAGCTGCGACGCCACGTATCAGCATTTTTCAGAATACCGGTTGTGTGAGGGTAATACCCTTTGAACAAGCTAGCTCGCGCTGCGGCACAGGACGCTGCAGTCACATGGCATTGATCAAAAGAGATCCCTTCGCGTACCAGTCGGTCGAGATTCGGGGTATCGACATGGGGGAAACCGAGCGCGGCGATCGTGTCGTACCGCTGCTGGTCGGTGATGATGAAAATGATGTTAGGGCGTTGATCGCCTTCCACAGTTTTCTGAACAAACATCAGGTTCTCGGCCCATGGGGTCAGTGGTCAAGACGTCAACCTACCCGATCTGGACGGGGAGGGAATGGCAGAGGGCATCGAAGTCCCCCGACAAACGGCGATCAGTTGCCTTGTTTGATCTTGGGCTCCAACGGTTGGGGCTGGTTTCGCTTGGTCCGCTGCCGCAAAGGTCGACCTTTGGACTATACTGTCGCCTCCGAAGTTAGCGTTTGAACCTCGACTTGAAGCTCTTATGCCTGTCGCACTGTTTGTCCCCTGCTACATCGACCAGTTTTACCCAGATGTAGCCGTCGCAACGCTCGAATTGTTGGAGCGTCTCGGCCTCGATGTCGTTTTTCCTGAAGCCCAGACTTGCTGTGGTCAACCGATGGCCAATACCGGCTGTGCCAGCGAAACAGCCCCGGTTGCTCGTCGGATGGTGGAAATCTTTGCCGATTACGATGCTGTGATTTGTCCCTCGGGCTCCTGCACCGCGATGATCCGACATCATTATGCGGAGTATTTTACGGAAGATGCTACGCAATATGAGAAAGTCGCAAGCCGCACCTTTGAACTCTGTGAGTACTTGCACGATGTGCTCCAGGTAGAACGATTGAACGTTCGGTTCCCACATCGGGTTTCGTTGCACCAAAGTTGCCACGGTTTACGTGAATTGCGGCTCGGCGGCTCCAGCGAGAGCATGACGCCACGGGTCGATAAGGTGAGAGAAATATTGGAACTGGTGGAAGGAATCGAGTGGTGTACGCCTGAGCGCAGCGACGAGTGCTGTGGCTTTGGCGGAACCTTTGCGGTTAACGAACCGGACGTATCGGCGGCCATGGGACGCGATCGGATCGCGGATCATCTGGCGACCGGCAGTCATGTCATCGCATCGGCCGACATGAGTTGTCTGATGCACTTGCAAGGCCTGATCCGCCGCGAGGAACAACCGATCTCGGTGATGCATGTTGCTCAGATCCTGGTGGGCCGCCCCGTCACTCGTCCCGCCGTCCCCTCCAACCCCAGCGAAGCAATTCGATGAAGTTGCCGATCGTCGATCATCCTACCGCCGCTCGGCCATTCGTCACGAATCCGAAACGTTCACCATGGCACGATAAAGCGCTGTGGTTCGTTCGCAGCAAACGTGACAAACAGGCAAAGGGTGTCTCCGAGTGGGAGCACTTGCGGGAACTAGCATCGGAAATCAAGACACACACGGTTGCCAACCTTGCGGACTACCTTGAGAAATTCGAACAGGCCGCGACCAATCTGGGGGCGACAGTGCATTGGGCCGCCGATGCAGCGGAGCATAACGAGATTGTGTTGAAGATCTTGCGGCGACATGAGACGCTGAGGATTGTGAAAAGTAAGTCGATGCTGACCGAGGAATGTGGTTTGAATCACTTTCTCGAAAACAACGGTATTGAAGTGGTGGATACCGATTTAGGCGAACGCATCGTCCAGTTGAGAGACGAAACGCCCAGCCACATCGTGCTGCCGGCTATCCACATCAAAAAAGAGGAGGTGGGTGAGACTTTTCACCAACACCTTGGAACGGAAAAAGGTGCTAGCGATCCGAAGTATTTAACAGAAGCGGCGCGACAGCACCTTCGCAATAAATTCTTGCTGGGCGAAGTTGGCATCACTGGCGTCAATTTTGCAATCGCCGAAACCGGTGGAATCGTGGTGTGCACCAACGAAGGAAATGCTGACCTCGGAGTCTCGCTGCCGAAGGTCCACATCGCCTGTATGGGGATCGAAAAGCTGATCCCGCGGTTCCAAGACCTGAGCGTGTTCACACGCTTGCTGGCTCGCTCGGCCACAGGACAGCCAATTACCACTTACACGTCGCACTTTCACGGACCACGCGATCCCGATAGTGAACTGCACATCGTCTTGGTCGATAACGGGCGGACCCGGTTGCGAGGAAACTCTGAGTTCCGAGATTCGTTAAATTGCATTCGTTGCGGCGCTTGCATGAACACCTGTCCTGTTTATCGACGGAGTGGCGGGCATAGCTACCATGCGACCGTTCCCGGTCCGATCGGTTCGGTTCTTTCGCCAACGCGTGATGCGAAAAGCTACAAGAGCTTGCCGTATGCTTGCAGCTTGTGCGGATCCTGCACGGATGTCTGCCCCGTCAAAATCCCGCTCCACCACCAACTGCTGGCATGGCGGAAAGAGCTGGTTGGTAGAGGTCTGCTGCCGGTCAGCAAGCGGGTCTCGATGAGATTTGCATCCATGTTGTTCCAGCGACCGCGGTTGTTTGCAGTCGCAGGTAAGTGCGGGCGGACCGCACTTCGCGTCCTACCGCATTGGATGACCCACAATCGGTTGAATACCTGGACGATTGCACGCGAGTTACCGAGTCCCCCCCGCGAGAGCTTTCGGGAATGGTACGGGCGGAATCGAAATGATGATTGAACCATTGCAACCCCTTTCTATATCAAACGCCTGATGAACGCTTCGACATCCAGCCGCCGCAGCATGCTCGATCGGATTCGAACCCGACCCTTGGATTCGAACCCGCTGCCCACCGTCAATCCCTCGCGGATGACGACCTACAGCGACCCCGTACAAAAATTTGTCGAGATCCTCGGAACCGTTGGCGGACAAGCGCACATAATCGATCGCCCCGAACAAATCGGCGAGACGCTGAATGCGATTGAGGTATTCACCAACGCTAGGCGGATCGCTTCACTGGTGCCTGAAGCGATTCAGGGTGACGTTGACCCGTCTTGTTTCGATGATCCGCACGGCCTAGCTTCGCTCGATTGGGTTGTCGCACCGGGCGAATTTATCGTCGCCGAAAATGGGGCCATCTGGGTTGACGGTCGGTCGCTTCCTCACCGCGTCTTGCTGTTCATTCCTCAATACCTTGCCCTCGTCGTTTCTCGCAGTCAAGTCGTGAATCACATGCATGAGGCTTACGCGAGAATCGGGACACCGACGACCAACTTCGGTGTCTTTGTGTCGGGACCGAGTAAGACCGCAGACATCGAACAAAGTCTGGTCTTGGGTGCTCATGGCTGCCGCACGCTGCAGGTTTTCTTGCTCCCCTGACGGTTGCTCTGCGTCGACGTGATGCTTGTGTGAAAAGTCGATCGGCCAGATGCCCGCGTGAAAGTCGGTCGGCAATACGCTCGCGTAGCAGTTTTCCGCCGACCGCCACATGGCTGACGGCCTTGCTCGGATCGGTTACCGCTCGGCTAACAACACATCACACGTGGAGACGCTGCGTTGCAAGCGTCGTTGCCTGGGGGCGATGTGTTTTCCGCGAGCCATCAGCTGAACGATTCAACGCCACACAAATTGGGTTCAAGTTTCTGACGGTCTGCGGCCGTCTGCCCAAGCTCGTGGTAGTACATCACCTCGGCATCATCCGGATGCCAACAAAGGCAAATCGGGCGGCGATTCCAGACTGCGGGAAAATCGACTGTTCCATCGAACGGCTGGTGGAGCGCAACGCCAAGTGAGTTCAATTCGCTGACGCAAGCGTCGAGCCGAGCTTGCTCTTCTGCCAGCGAAGCTCGGATGTCATTCACCTCTTCCTGATAATCGGGATGTTGCATCGTCGAAGGCAACGAATCGATCCCCTGAAGCTGCTGTGCCTGAACACGGATGGAGGCTTGTAGAGTTACGACGTCTCCAATGATGCGTCGGATTAATGGCAGCATCTTCGTTGCTCGCGAGGGCGTGAAGGTAGCTTCACTCGCCTCGCTGGCGGCATTCTCATTGTTGTTGCTGATCGCTCGGACCATCATCTCACCGTAATCGCGTGGGATCTTTGTTCCTATTGTAATAACCGAACAAGGCGATCCGAACCCTGCTGCCTAGCCGGCTATTGTTACGACGCAGGTCGTGGGGAAAGGGTTCCACCCTGAACCTTTTGCGCGCACCCCTCACTGGGGTGTGGCATGGTTGCAACTGTCCGATTGACAGCAAACAAATTCGCTTTACCGGTTGTGTGGGGCAAAAGTGGGGCCTAAAGGTCAAAAAACGGTTCCTGTCAAGGCGGAATTCCTTGACGCGGCCTATTTTTGGCATAGAGTTGAGGGTGTCAGGAAAAGCGAAGCCCTCCCCGGGAGTCTCGCGGACGCAACCGGCCTACATAGCGGTGAGACAGGATGTGAAGACGAATTCCATTCTGGATCGCATCGGGATGGTAGGCAGTCAGGAATCGAAAAGAATTTTGGGCCGGTTAAGAAAGGACTGGAACATGCTGGTTTTATCAAGAAAAAAGAACGAAAGTATCGTAATCAACAACGACATCAAGATCGTTGTTGTCGAAATCCGCGGCGACAAAGTGCGACTAGGGGTCGAAGCGCCGCGAGAGGTACCGGTTCATCGTCGCGAAGTATATGACGCGATTCAGCGAAGTTTGGAATCGGGCGACGCTCCCGTAGAATCCTGAGCGACGTTTTTTTCAGAGGAAGCGCTGATTCCTGGTGGAGCGACCGGGACAACTTGTCGAGATTCACATCTGTCTTGAAAGAATGGCTGTGTGAACCCTTGACGTACCCACGCTCCCTTCGTTAAAACCCTCGCTCAGTTGATGTTGTTCGCAATTTTTCGGCATTTGCCGATCCCTGCACCAGCACAATGAGGCCCCTTCGTCTAGCGGTCTAGGACACCGCCCTTTCACGGCGGTAACACGGGTTCGAGTCCCGTAGGGGTCACCTTTGAAGGCTTGTTTTTCTCTTGGGAAAAACAAGCCTTTTTTTGTGTTGTTACCCCTCGGCTCTGAACTGTGCGGTTTTTGCTAACCTGTGCGGCTTTGACAGTTCTTCTTGCCCTTGGCTGATTCTCTTAGGCTGTCGCTTCCAACTTAGAGTCGACGCGCTGCAGCCTTTCGTCGCTGCATTTGGGCAAGCGAGGATGGACTCGACGAGAAGCCCGACAGCCTGGCCAGCCCGCTTCCTGATCAATGGTCAGCCCGCTTCCTGATAAATGGCCAGCCCGCTTCCTGATCAATGGTCAGCCAAAGACGGGTCTGAATTCAGCCAAATAGCAGCCGTGGAAACACCGAGTTGGTTGCGACATCATCAGGGCTCTACCAGCGAAGATAGATCGACAGGCTTCTAGATCAGTGGGGGCGGATGCGTTTTTAGTTCGTCGCCTCAGGGTCAGCCGACGTGACAGGTGAAAGCGTCGATGGGAGTGGGCCATAGCCGATGTCAGGTATTTCCCGCACGTTTTGGTCGGGGGTTCCGAGGTCCCCGCCGTCATCCTGTAAGTTTAGCCCGACGCTGTAGACGATCCAGCCAGCGGGGGTCTTGGTCGCCGTCAATGTTTGATCATTGAATGGATCATTGGGAAGGTCTTTTAGAATATCCTCTCCTTCTGTGAGTGAGCGACAAATGACTTGCAGGCTGCGTATCTTTGCATCGACCGCATCGACGCTTTCAGAAACGCTGAGGACGGAGGGAAGAATCAATTTCGTGACGATCTGACCAAAGCCGCCGTCGAGTTTTGCGGTGATCTCTTCCGCGAGTTGTTTTCGTTTTACATGCGATTGATCAACGCTTGCGATGATGCGATTCATCAATTGAATGTAAGTCGCTTCGTCATTGTTGACGTAGGCACCCCAAAACCCGAGTCCCGTTTGGAAGCGTGGTTTGATGTCATTCGCAAATTGTCCTTTGCCTTCACGCAAGTCTCGAAAAGTTTGAACGCCGAGTGACCTCTCCCCTTTGAACGCTACTAAAAGTGATTTTTTGAAATCAGCTAGCGATAATTCTTGCACCAACTCATCCCGTGCTTCAGGAGACGTTGGACACGTCGTAAGGACATAAAAAGCGTCATCCGACATCGTCTGTTGGATGGCGACGGAAATGAGTAGGCCGACCAAGTTATGGTCATCTTTCAGCAGCCTGGAAATTCGCATCCCGTCAAGACAGCTTCGCAGAGCCTCGTCCCCTCTGTTTTGCGACACGTAGGAAATGGTTCTGGCTTGGATGGCGTCATTGGCTGCTCTCAGTACGCTGACGTATTCAAGTGAGGCGTCCAGTCCAGCGCTGTAGTCGATTTCCGCCTCAAGTTCAGTGCACGCCAATATCTCGTCAATCTGCCGGTACAATTCAGCGGATTCTTCGACCTTCTTGACGAGAGCTTTTAACTGTTCTGCGGAAAGTTCGTTCGGTGTGTCGAAGTCGAAATTGTCTCGGTAATAAAATCGGAACTCCGATAATTCCTCCTCCGCTTCCATCAATGGAATGAAGGCATTGCCTTTGACGTTGACTGATTCTGGAGTCAGGTCTGAAAAATAAAGCGGATCACCCTGCGTTTGAATTTCCTGACGTAGTTCCGCGACCTTGGAACGACTCGATCTCGCAATGAAAAATCCCGTGAGCAAGATTGCTGACAGTGCGAGAAAAAATAACACCATCAGTAGCTTTAGTATCTTCTTCACTTTTGGGCTCTCGGCGGGTTAATTTTTCAGCTTGGCAATACAGTCAAAGGTATCGAGGCTTGAGTAGCTGAGGTTTGGAACTGATGGAGTTTCAGGTGTGCAACGGGCGAGTCTTACTACGATCTTTTAAGCGGCCTTTGCGGTCAATGCCCCGCCTGATGCAGTGAAAAAAACAACAATCAGTCGTTTGATGTTATCGTCGAAGTTGGGCGTTTGGTAGCGGTTCATGTCCGATCGCGTGCGAAGTGATGCACGTCAAAAGTTCGCTCGTGATCAAACCGGTACTCCGCAGCTGCGATTGGGGGACATGGGTTTGGGGGATAGGCCGCAGGTTGAGCATGCTTGGCTGAATCGTCGGTAGTAAGTTCGTCGGTGAGGGAGACCCAAGGCCAGGGTGAGGGAAGATTTCGGCGAGTGTCACGCGGTTGGTGATCATTTCTGAAGCGTGAGTTGTTTGGTCACCCAGAACAACGGATCGTCGCTGTGCTGTGACACTGATTCCTGAATCCATTTGGCGGCGTAGGCAACTTGTGGGGCCATGCCGCCGCCATGCGTGATGCCAACCAACACGTCACCGACTGACGATGAATGAATTAGCCACGGGCTTCCGCTGCTGCCAGCTTTTCCTTGGCGGTCTGCTTTTTTAGGAACTCGGAGATTGTGGCCTCCTCCGATCGCAGGGATGCCACGCCACGTCTGATTCGCGGAAACCTTCTTGATGGACAATTTACCGTCGCTTCGTACAAGGTTCTCGCGAAGCAGCAACACAGATGGCCGGTCTTCACTTTTGACAGGGCGAACTAGACGCAGCAAGGCGAGATCCTTCGTCTTGTGACGGAGAACTTTGTTGACGCCAATCGTCGCCGATTTGCGTTTTAGCGTGGTGAACTTCACTTTGACATCACCCGCTTTCGCCTTTTTTGAAGTGATGCAATGGGAGGCGGTCAGCACCCAGTGAGGAGCGATCAAAACCCCTTTTCCGCCTCCACAGTTGACGCTTAAGTTATTGCGATCATTGACCGGGTATGGCGATTCACCAGTTCGCACCAGTTGGTACTTGGTTGGTGGTCGCGATGCTGTTGGTGATGTTGGTGGATCGGTAGCAGCGACTTCGCAGCAGCCAAATAACCAGACACTCAAGATTGGTGCAATCAGTGTTTTCATGTGGCGAGCCTATCGAATCGGTGGGCTGCAAAACGATCTGTTCCAACGAGTCACCACTATACCTGCTAGACGCTTCGTTGAGTGGTTTGTGTACGCGTCGAACCGTTCATTTATTTGGTGTATGAAACGGCACTCCGAATTCGACTCAGAACAGACGCAAGAACCGGCCGAGGCGTTATCCGATGGCAAGTGGGTGGCCAGCGACTTGGGACGGTCGAGACGCTGGGTCTCGCTCACAAAGCACACCAAAACGTTGGCAATCGGAAAGATCGCTATCTTGGGCCAAGCGTCGTGGTGTTTCTCTGGCGACCCTGAAACACCGATTCGCTCTGCATTTGAGATTTCAGACCGCAATTCAATAAAAGTGTCTGAATGGTTGGTGTCTCAAGATGACTGGCTGGGAGATGTGGCGTCTAAAGTAGACGCCCCAGCATGCAATTTAAGCTGTACTAACTTGCTTGTGCCGAGCAAGTGCGATCCTTCGCTTGCTCGGCGTTGGGGCGACGAAGAGGTTAAGTGGTCTAAGCCGTTTTTCGACGACGTCGGGTGAATCCACCGAGGCCCAGTAGGACACCCCAGGCAGCAAGCGACGTCGGTTCCGGAACCGCGTTGATTCCAAAGTTCGAATGATTGGTCAACGTGAACGCTGAATAGGTCGTGCCGTTTTCTACCACGGTCGTCGGTGCGTCGAAGGATACTTCACCACCGAACAACACAAAATCGTGAAACGAAACATCCTGTCCGGGATTTGTGAAGTCACTATCGACGCCGACGGGAAGAAAGATACTTGAACCGAGGCCAGGTTTATCGAAAATGGTGAAACCTGCTGCCTCTCTTGCGCCAAACGAATCGATCATGTCCGATTGGAGAATATGAAAGAAGTCATCCGATCCGGCAGCAATACCGGCCGCCAATTCAAGATCAAAGTCAGCACCAGTAAAATCCGAGACGGAATTTAGACCGACGCCGCCGATGACTGGCGAGGTCGTGCTGCTGACCGCGACAAAAACCGTTTCGGAAGTGTTGGTGAGTTCCGTACCGAGTTCGGTTGCGAGCGACGGGTCGAGGATGTTTAACAGACTAAAGTCTGATCCCGCAGCGGTAGCACTTAGACTGAAAGTATCACCGAGGGTGTCCGGGAATATTCCACCGTTCGGGACTCCGCCATCATCGATTGCTGTGATCTGGGCTGAATAAAGGAGTCCGAGCTCACCGACAGGAGCATTGGCTGTCCCGGTCGCAGGAATCGGCGTGCCGGCAGTCGTCGTGTCGACATCGTTATTCACCGTGTCAACGCGGAGGTAACCGTAGATCACGTCATTGATCGAATACTTGCCATCGCCGTCGACATCAATCAGGATCGAAAAACTGCGATCGTTCAAATTGTCGCGTGTTCCATTGATGCTGATTGCACTGCTGAGAACACCTGCCTGCAGCGGGCCGGCAATCACCATGCAAATGGCAGCAACGGTGAAGAAGCGAGAAAAACACATTTAACTTTACTCCAAAGGAATTTTTTAACAGTCTGCGAACGGGGGCGACAACGTAAGTGTGGGATCGGGCGTTGTGATTTTTGCTGAAACTCAGCAGGAGGGCGTAGTCGGTTGTTTCGTGTTGGGAAGCGTCAGGCGATCGGTAACTTGGTTTTTCGCAACGGTAAACGAGGCATTTTTGTTTCAATACGCGACGTGATGCTTGTAATCTTCGTGTCCCGTGGGCGAGTTAATCAGTGACGGCTACCGCCAAACTGATCCACGATGAGAGTGCTCGGATCAACAACGTTGGACGAGAAACGCATCTCTTGGACCGAGACTATTCGCGGTTTCGCTAGCGACAATCGAAAGGTTGCGCTCTTGTGATGAAATCAATTGCGGGGGGGGCGAGTGGTTCCGATTGTGTCGATTCACCGATATCCGTTGCCGAGGAGGGTGTTGTAGGACGACCCGTTTTACCGACGTTTCGCACCGACAGAGGTCGAGATTGCGGGCTCGGTAAGTTTGAATTCTCGGACCGTAGATCCACAACGAAGTCAACCGCGCGAAGAGGAGTCAAGGTGTGAAAGCGAGTCCTTTGCTCAGCCGGAAGCAAAGAACAAGCCGGCAGGTCGTGTGAAATTGCCAAGTTCGGGCTTAAGTCCCAATGATCGACCGTGCCAAAGCATGAATTGGCAATCCAGACCCTGCACTGGCCTGAAGTGACGTTGTACTTCTACGACTGCTCTTTCACGTCCATGCACGTGGGGTCCTGTAGGAAACGAGACGCTCGTAATCCCGCGAGCCTACGACCACGATTGAGACGCGAGCTAAAGCGAACACTGCATTGATTCGTCGGGACTGACGCGTTTGATCACGCGACCGAGGGCTGTAGCGAATTCATTCGAGTTCCGCATTCTGCATTGTTGGAGTGCGAGTAGAACGACAAAAGTGGTCCAGAGCAAAACTGTGCACTGACAGACAATCTGCAAAGTTGTTTCAGTGGAATATCAAACATTCGTCATGGGTGACGGCAACCGGTCTGGCTTCGACTTACATCCGACTGGCTTCGACTTACATCCGACTGGGGCAGGCCTTGGTTGGGAGTCCTGCAGAGCGATTGCCTTGCAGAAAGTTGACCCAGTTTCACGGCCAAATTCAAACGTAGCTCTGGCTCGAGTGGGTCGGGAGCGTGCCAATTCGCACTGGCCGCGGTTTGCTTTCAAAGCGGGGGTGCTACCGCAAAATCTTTAATTGATACAGTTTCGCGCAATGGTAGGAAAACAAATATCTGAGCCCAATGCAATTGTAGAGGGGATCATGGTGAAGCATCGCTCGTGTCGATCTCCGAGGCATATTGTGCCCAGCTAAACGGATGATGACGATGAAACCACTGCGATGTTTGTTGCTAATTGTCGCCATGATTGGCAGCCTCTTCTCCTGCGAATCGCTTTCCGCTGAGGAGTCGTTGTTCGCGCGTTGGCATGGCCGACTTTCCAGTTGCAGCCAATTCGCCGAGACAAGCGGATGTGATGAGATGCTCAGTCAGGAATGCCGCTGTGGTGATTCGGACTGCGACAACTTAGGAAGCGATTTTCTGGGCTGTGATGGGAGTGCCTGCGATGCGATGAACGGATCACAGGCAGGATGTGGTTGCTTGCAATGGAGCGACGGTGGCAGTTGCTTGGATCGCTGTCTTCCCAGGACTGACATTTGCCTGCCACTGTTCGGCGACAAGATCGCAGACCGCGGGATCACGCTGCCCCTACCAGTTGGTTTCGGTGTGGTTTCGACATTTTTAAAGCGGCATGTAGCGGTGAGCGATGTTCGCGTTGGTATCGGTGGGAATACTCAACAATCCCTGCAGCGATTTCAGGTCGACAACTTTGATGTTAATGCGGACAATCAGATTGCTCGAGCCGATCTTTGGATTCTGCCCTGTTTGAATGTTTATGGAATCGCTGGTCGTACGCATTCACGCGGGAGCGTGCTGATCAATGTGTCCGAATTTCCACTGGTAAGCTCACCGGACCTGCAAATTCCGCTGAGCTTTGAACTGAACGGATTTACGTACGGCGGTGGTGCAACAGCGGCAATTGGAACAGCTGATTATTTTGCGTCGGTTGACATCAACTACAGCCACACCGATTTTAACTCGCTCGATAATGAATTGTTTGCTCTGGTGATTTCACCGAGGTTCGGAGCGATCATTGATCGTGATTGTTTTAAAGGCGAAGTTCACATCGGTGCCATGTATCAAGATACCCAACAGACCGTTGAGGTTGTTCTGGATCAACCCATTCTCGGAACGATTGCAGTTGAAGTCGATCAGTACGAGCCGGACCCTTGGAACTTTCTTGTTGGTGGTTTGTGGGGTATCGACGAGCGGTTGCACTTGATGGTTGAGTTCGGCGTTGGTGGACGGGAGTACGTCATTTCCGGATTGACCGCTCGGTTTTAGACCGCGGTACATTCCTAGGTTGGCCAGCATTCTGATTGGGCCAGCATTCTGATTGGCCAGCATTCTGATTGCGTTGGGAATCTCGATCAATCAAATTAGCAGGTTGAGTTTGATTCGGTTCCGCACCGTACCAATCGGATTTGTTGCGGGTTCGAAGGTTTGCCGTTCTGGGTGATCTGCCGCTGCGCATGATTTCCAGTCATCGACGTTTGATGGACCTGCTGGCTGATTCTCAATCTTCGCAACCGAATTAGCATCCAGAGCTTTCCTCTGGCTGGTAAGTCGGGAATAGGTTCATAAGAGCCGGCAAAGCGGGGCGACGTGTCGGCA
>JAQWPZ010000206.1 GCA_029245125.1 Rubripirellula sp. | reverse complement strand
CTTGCCAGGGTGCACTGTACGGGATTAGCGGGAAGCGACTGAACAACCGCCGCGACGAGCTCTTGCAGCAGTTGAAGTTGGTTGATCGTCGCGGCGATCGATGTGAATCGCTCTCCGGTGGATTGAAGCGGCGGGTTGAACTGGTCAAGGGAATGCTGCATCACCCACCGCTGCTGATGCTCGATGAGCCGAGCACCGGACTGGATCCTGCTTCTCGGCTAAGCCTTTGGGAGGCGCTTCGGCAAATGGCTTCCGAGGGAGTGGCGGTGCTTCTGACATCGCACCTGATGGAAGAAGCCGACAAGGCAGACCGTGTGGCGATTATGAATCGCGGCAAAATCATTGCAAACGATTCTCCCGCTCACCTGCGTGCCGAATTAGGGGATGGTATCGTCACGATCCAAACCTCCGAAATGACGCGGACAGTGCAATGGCTAGAAGAACGCGGGATGGCAGTACTGCAGGTGGAGGACCGCTTGCGAGTGCAGTCCAGCAACCCCCGGGAGCTTGTTCCACAATTGCTGGAATTACTGGGTGATGCGTTGCAGTCGATTTCTGTCGGACGACCAAGCTTGGAGGATGTCTTCATCGCTCGAACAGGATATGGATTCACGGAGACTGAAGCGTGAGTACACAACCGTCCACTGTCGAAACGTCAACAGATATTGATTCGTGTTCAATGCCAGCCGAGGATCCAGTCACTGTGGGAGATGCCCTGGGCGCGGCATGGATGCTGGCATGGCGCGAGTGGGTGCGTTTCTTTCGACAACGTAATCGAGTCACCGCAGCGATCCTGCAACCACTTGTGTTCTGGCTGTTGTTCGGAACCGGGTTGAAGGGGTCTTTCAGTGGAGCGGGTGACCTGGATTTCATGCAGTACTTCTTGCCGGGCACGCTGGGTTTGATTGTTTTGTTCACCGCAATCTTCTCGACGATCTCTGTGATTGAAGATCGGAGAGAGGGATTTATGCAATCTGTTCTGGTGGCACCTGTCGGGCGGCTACCGGTGCTGCTTGGGAAAGTGGTTGGCGGATCGGTGATCGCTTGGGTTCAGGCAGTGGCCTTTCTGTTGCTGGTACTGATCCTCGGTACGGTCCAATGGAGTGCGTCTTTGATTCCTTTGTTGGTGCTAATGGCATTTATCGCGATCGCAATGTGCTCGTTGGGGATGATCGTCGCCTGGCCAATGGAGAGTACGCAGGGATTTCACGCGATCATGATGCTAGGGCTGATGCCGATGTGGTTGCTGAGCGGTTCCTTTTTCCCAATTCCGACTTTGGGTCCCGATGCCTCGCTGGGACAATGGGTGCTGGGCGGGGTGATGAGGGCGAATCCACTGAGTTACTCAATGGTCGAGATGCGGCGGTTGTTGTTTCCCGAATTCAATTTCGAAGCTGCAGGATTCACACCATCCCCGATCGCTTGCTGGATGGTTACAGTGTTGGCTGCCGGGTTGTGTACGATTGTGGCATGGCGATTGATCCGTGGTAGCCGTAAAGCGGATGTCCTTGTTTGAGTGGGGGGAAATTTAATGCGGATGTTGGTAAATGTCGCCTTGATTCTTATCGTAGGCGTAGCTTTGGGAATGACGATCCGTGCGTTTCGGCCGGCGACTGGTCCAGCCCCGGATGATGTCGTCTACACCAACACGGATCCGTTGCCCGAGGGTGATGATTTCTCAGGGATCGAGAATCCTGAACCGGCGAAGCCCCCCGAGGGAGAGGCATGGTTGAGTCGCTTTGAGTTGACAGAGCGAAGTGGCGAGACGATCCGCAGCGAGGATCTTGTCGGAGAGCCTTATATCGTCAGCTTCTTCTTTAGCACCTGTCCGAGTATTTGCGTCCAGCAGAACCAAAAGATCAAGGAACTGCAGGATAAGTTTGAAGGGCAGGGAGTGAGGTTTGTGGCGATTTCGGTCGATCCGGAAACGGATACACCGGAGCAGCTCCGCGAATACGCCGCACGGTTCGGTGCCGATCCAGAGCAGTGGTTGTTCATGACTGGCGACCTAACTTACATCCGACGCGTTGGTGCCGAGATTTTTCAACAACCGGTTGATCAGAAGTTTCACACCGAAAGATTCGTCCTGGTCGATCCTGCAGGCGAAATCGAGGGCTTTTACACTTGGTCTGAACCGGTTCAGTTCGAGCGTCTTAAAGAGGCCATTTCAGGAATGATTGAAGGTGAAGGCTGATCATGATGAGTTGGCAATTTTTGGCTGATAATCTGCCGCATGCGACTGCGACGCTGAATGCGACCGCGACCGTTCTGTTGTTGCTTGCTCTGCGAGCGATTCGAAATGGTCGAGCACGGGTGCACAAGCGTCTGATGCTGACAGCGATTGCTGTCAGTGCTGTCTTTTTACTGCTGTATCTGCTTCACAAAGGGGCCCTCTATCAAACAACCGGACAATGGAATAATCGCTTTCCAACCGATCCTGCTGTGGCCCCCGATGCTTTTCGGTACAGCTATTACGGGGTTCTAGGGACCCATTTGCTGCTCGCGTTGACGGTGCCCTTCCTGGTTCTCAGAGCGGTTTATCTCGCGATGAAGGGCCGGATTGTCGCACATAAAAAACTCGTCAAGTTTGCTTTCCCAATCTGGATGTACGTCTCGGTGACAGGCGTTGTCGTTTATCTGATGCTGTACCACCACCAACGGTTATTTGGTGCCGCCTAGCCAAGCTCTGCGGGGCCACTTTGTGGTACTTGAAAGTGGTACCCGAAAGTGGTGTCAGGGAGCCCCGGTGAGCAGCCGCCCGGTTTCGCCTGGCTCTAGTTGCTAGCATCGTCTGCTTTTTCATCTTTCGTTCCGAGTGGAAAATTCTCTAATCTCCCAGGATTGATTAAAGATGATCCCCGGAGTGGAGTTGCGTGAACGGGTCCAGACGATCGTTATTGTTGTTAGCGTTGGTTGCCTGGATGGCGATTCCGGTTGCAGCTCAGACGGCTGTTGAAAGCCGGGGTCAATCGATGGTGACAGCTCCCTCGGGAGTCACCGTGGATTCTTCGGCGACGTTGGTGGATAAGACGCCAACGATTGTGCCGCTCGAGGCGCTCGATGGATTGGCGGGAGGGCCTGAGCAGTGGACCAGTCCGGAGGGGCTTGCCAGCAGTCTGCAGGTCATGCTTTTGCTGACGGTGCTGAGTTTGGCGCCGGCAGTGCTGCTGATGACCACCTGCTATGTGCGGATCATCATCGTGCTGGGTTTATTGCGTCAGGCGATTGGGCTGCAGTCATTGCCCCCAAGTCAGGTCATGACCAGCATCGCTTTGTTCATGACGTTGTTCGTGATGACACCGGTCTGGACTCGCGTGTACGAGGACGCCGTCAAGCCTTACACCGAGGCGAACGGTTCAATGGCGTTGGAAGAGGCTTATGAAGCGGGTTCTATTCCGGTTCGTGAGTTTATGTCGAACCAAATCGATGTCGCCGGCAATCATGATGATGTCTATCTCTTCTTTCATTACATGGATCCCGATGCTCCGCTGCCCTCAAGCTTTGAGGATGTGCCGCTAAGAGTTCTTTTGCCGGCGTATATTTTGAGCGAACTGAAGACCGCCTTTTTGATGGGATTTCAGATCTATCTGCCATTTTTGATTGTGGATTTGGTGGTGGCCAGCGTCACGATTTCGATGGGGATGCTGATGCTGCCGCCGCAGGTCATCTCGTTGCCGTTCAAGTTACTGCTGTTCGTTCTGGTTGATGGTTGGCGTTTAGTGGTGCAGATGTTAATGGATAGTTTCGGAACGATTGGTTAAGGATATTTGCGAGATGTTAGATGCGTCCATGGCCGTCGACTTGTGCCGCACCACCTTGATGGCTGCAGTTGTCATTGCTGCACCCATGTTGCTGATCGGGATGTTGGCTGGATTATTGGTTGGTTTGATGCAGGCATTGACTCAGATTCAAGACCAGACGGTAGCATTTGTTCCTAAGATTTTGGCGATGGCTGGAGTCTTGATCGTGTGTCTGCCATGGTTGATGGTGCGAATGGTTGAGTTCACTCGAACAGTATTCGAGAACGCAGGCACGCCATAATGGAATCGCTAGCGCAGTACGCGGTCGATCATTTGGTACTGGGCGTCCTGGTGCTGACTCGGCTGAGTACCTTATTGATGGCCATGCCAGCGATTGGTGTTGGCATCCCGCGGCGAGTGCGAGCCTTTTTGGCCTTCCTGCTGACCGTGCTGTTATTGCCCTCGGTTGCTGGGATTGGTGATGCAGAGTCTTTACCAGCGATTGACAATCTAGTCGATTTGACGATTGCGATTGCCCGCGAGGCGATGATTGGATTGTTGATCGGCGCGACCATTCAATTGATCATCACAGGCCTGCAGTTGGGTGGCGAAGCGATCACCAGCACAGGCGGCATGCAGTTGGGTGACGCGGTTGATCCGACCTCATCGGCCAGTATGCCTTCGATTGCCAGGCTGGTAGGACTGTTGGTCACAGCGATCATGTTGGCCATTGGTGGGCACCGAATTGTCCTCGAATTACTTTTGGAAAGTTTTGAGGCCATGCCGGCAGGGCATGTTGAATTTCGGTCATCGATGATGACGCTGGTGGTTGATCAATTGTCGGCTGGGATGTCAGCCGGATTGCGAGTGGCAGCACCGGTCATCGCTGCATTGCTGTTAAGCAATTTAGTCACGGGTTTAATCAGTCGGACCTTACCTCAAATCAACGTGCTAGCGATTGGGTTGAGCATCAACGCATTGGCGATGTTGATCGTGTTCTCGATTACGATCGGTTCAGCGGGATTGCTTTTTCGCGATGAGTTGGCGGCGGCCGCCGAACGTATTTCCGCCCTGTGGTGATTGCTTCCAATAAATTGTAAGAAACAATGGCCGATAGTGCGGGAGATAAGAAACACGTAGCGACCGATCGCCGCCGGCGTCAGGCGCGCGAGGAGGGGCAGGTCGTTCGAAGTCAGGATCTGACTTCGGCTGGTTTGTTGTTGGCATCGGTCGCATGCTTGTGGATGTTGGGTGGTCCTGCCGCGAGTACGCTGGCTGCAGCGATGGAAGATTCACTTTCGACAGCACACATCGGACCACTCGGCACAGCGGACGCAGCTCATTGGCTGCTTGGATACGCTGCCCGCTTGGCAATCGCTTGTGTTCCCATGTTGTTGGCCATGCTGTTGGCCGGAGTGATGGTGAACGTTGTGCAAACTGGGATTGTTCTTAGTCCCAAGAAAATCGTTCCTAAGTTTAATCACATCAATCCTCTTTCTGGCGTCAAGCGGATTGCTTCCATGCAGGGAGTTGCCCGGCTTGGGTTTGGTTTGTTCAAGGTGGCGGTGATTGCTTTGGTGGCCTACGCCGCAGTGGTGCATTACCGCAATCCGATTCTTAGTCTTTCTTCACTAAGTGTGCCGCAAATTGCAACGGTGCTGTTCGATACTCTGATGGGTACCAGTCTTTGGATTGGCAGTGCGCTTTTCCTTTTAGCGGTTCTTGAGTTCGCCTTCCAGAAATGGAAGCACGAGCAAGATCTGATGATGACAGATCAAGAGGTGCGGGATGAGATGAAGGAGACAGAGGGAGACCCTCAGGTCGCAGCTCGTCGAAGAATGGTTCAACGTCAGCTAATGATGCAGCGGGCAGAATCGGATGTGCCGAAGGCAGACGTGGTCGTCAGCAATCCGACAGAACTAGCGATCGCGATCCAATACGATCCAGTCTCGATGCCCGCGCCACTCGTCCTCGCGAAGGGGGCAGGGGTGCTGGCCCAAAAGATCCGACGCACGGCACTGGAGCATGGAATTCCCGTGGTGGAACGCAAACCGCTTGCCCAGGTCCTGTACAAGACTGTCGAGGTGGGTGACGTCATTCCTCCAGACCAGTATCAAGCGGTGGCGGAGGTTCTTCGCTATGTCTACCAATTGCAGGGCAAGGAAGTTCCCAAGGCAGCCGCTTAGCCCATGAAAACGAAGCAGTTTGGAAGAGGCTGCAATAGGCTGTGGGGCTGGGCAGCCAAGTGCATCGGTTGGGAATCAGGCACGGCCGATCAATGCGGGGTTGGGAATGTAGATCGGAAGCCCACTGGAGTCATGGTGCGGTTTTGTCCTTGATTTCCCCGTTCTGCTCGCTGGTTCCCGATCCGAGCTGGGTGCTGGATTCGCCTCAGGAAAAAAACTGCCGCGGTGAACCGTTGACCCGGTCGTGGTTTCCTGCCTAACATAGCGGTCATGATCAACCAGCCCATTCTGCTATCGCTACTACGTTTGCAACGCCTTCTTGGCGAGCGATGAGGGTGTGTTGGCCGGTTTATTGAAAACAGCATGACACCAAACCCGAGTCGGTCGCGACTCGGGTTTTTTTTGTATCGTTCAGTGCAAGTATGTGTTGAACGATCGTGTCGACAGGAACTTCAGCAAAGGTGAGCTAGCGATGTCGCAGCCTAAGACGGTGAACGACGCTTCCACGGAAACTTCCGGATCGGGTGCCGCCCGAACTATCAAAATCTTCGACACGACGCTGCGGGATGGTGAGCAATCTCCAGGGGCGAGCATGAATCTGACGGAGAAGCTGGAAGTTGCTCAGCTGCTGGCGGAAATGGGCGTCGATGTGATTGAAGCTGGTTTCCCAATCGCATCGCCAGGAGACTTCGAGGCGGTCAAACTGATTGCTCAAACGGTTCGGGGGTCGACAATCTGTGGTTTGGCACGCTGTAGCGATCAAGATATCGATCGGGCTTGGGAGGCGATCAAGCATGCACCGAGTTCGCGGATTCATGTTTTCTTGGCAACCAGTGCGATCCACCGTGAATTCAAGCTGCGGATGAGTCCCGATGAGATCGTGGAACGGGCTGTAGCGGGTGTTCGCCGCGCAGTTGGCTATTGCGATGACGTCGAATTTTCCCCGGAGGATGCCTGCCGTACCGAGCACGACTTCCTTTGCCAGGTGGTCGAAGCCGCGATCGACGCAGGGGCGACAACGATCAACATTCCTGACACTGTCGGATATGCGACGCCTCGCGAAATCTATGACCGATTCTCTATGCTTCGCGAACGCGTGCCGAATATCGACAAAGCGGTGATTAGCACGCATTGCCACGATGATCTTGGCATGGCGGTCGCCAACAGTTTGGCAGCCGTTCAGGCGGGTGCTGGTCAAATTGAATGCACCATCAACGGGATCGGGGAACGCGCCGGAAATGCTGCCTTGGAAGAGGTGGTGATGGCTCTAAAAACTCGCTCTGATTATTACGACTGCAAAACCAATATCGATACAAAAAGATTGGTTCCCGCTAGTCGTTTGGTCAGCAAAACGACCGGCATTCAGGTGCAACGCAATAAGGCGATTGTCGGGCGAAATGCGTTCGCACACGAATCAGGGATTCATCAGGATGGCATGCTGAAAGAACGCAGCACTTACGAGATCATGTCCCCCGAGGATGTTGGGTTTTCGAAGACTGACTTGGTGCTCGGGAAGCACAGTGGTCGGGCCGCTTTGGCGGATCGTGCCAAGACACTTGGTCTCACTTTGACGGGCGAGCAACTGCAGGAGGTCTTCGAACAGTTCAAGGCACTTGCTGATAAGAAAAAGGAAATCTACGACGGCGATATCATCGCTTTAGTGCAGCAACAGATCAGCGGGATCGCTGATGAGCAGTGGTCGTTGGTTGATTATGTCGTAACGAGTGGGCATCGTCGCAGCCCACAGGTCGAGTTAACCCTCCGGCACGGCGAGAAGGAGCAAACGGAGCGAGTCGAGCAAGGTGATGGCCCGATTGATGCCGCCTTTTGGGCGGTCGAGAAAATCACGGGGATTGAATTGGTTTGCAAAGATTTTCGAGTTCGCAGCGCTACCTTGGGCCGAGACGCGATTGGCGAAGTCAACCTGGAAGTTGAGCACAAGGGCCGTAGTTATCGAGGTGTGGGTGTGAGTACCGACAGCGTCGAAAGCACGATCTTGGCTATGTTGAATGCGATCAATCGAATTGAATCTGAACGAGAGAGTTGATTCCTGTCATCGATCGGCAGTCTTGCATCCGGCCTGTTTGATCACTGAATGCTTTCATCCTCGAGCGTATCAAATTCATCGAGATCCGTTTCCTCGGCCGGGAGGCTGGTTTCGTCCTTCTTCGAAGGATCAGGGAACCTCAGTTCCCCGGTGAGGGGATCTGGCTTGACCTGTAGTGACTCCTCGTCCGCTTCGAACGAGCCGTTTCCACGAAGCATCCGAATCTTCTCTGCTCCTTCGTCGTCGGTGTCATCCGTCAGATTGCCGACGTCCAGGGGCTCGAGATCTACATCGGCAGCAAGTGTCTCGTTATCGGTGATCGCTGCGTTGCCGCCTCGTAGTTCAACATCATCGAGGTCAACTGCTTGGATTTCATCCTCATTCGGAAGCGGGTCAAGGTTTTCGAATGATTCGGCCGGCGGGTCTCCTGTCCTGACTGTTTCAAAACTTGAGGCGACCGTGTCGGTACTTGGTTCGGATTCGACCCATGTTTCATCCGTGGTCGTCCGGTGATTTTGCAAATCATCGGAGAGTGTTTGGTCAGTTGATTTTGGTTTGGGGAAGATCGATTCCACGTTGTCTCGCAAGACGCGGCGTCCCAGTTCAATCGCTCGTTCCTCACTCCATTGAGATCCAGTCACGAAGTGATCTGCCAAGATGTTCGACAAAACACGCCGATACATGTCAAATTTGGGCCATATGAATTCCAATTTGTAAGCATCGCTGTAGTAGCCAATTTGCTTGGTGCAAGGGACAGCCTCGAGCCTCGCTGCTGCATCTCTGGCAATGAACGATGGTGTATTGCTGTACCACCAGTGGCCGTTGGTGATCACGTTCGGAAAGATCCATGCATAACTCACCAGTTCTTGGTTGGTCACGCTCGCCAACACCGAAACGGGAAACTTGAGATCTGGGAAGGCGTTGAACAGTTCGCGGTATTGAATGAGTGAGACACGACTGTCATATAGGTCTTGTCCCTGGTAGACACCGTCAGCGTACACACCGCGATTGACACCGATCATCAGATCGAATGGAATCCCGAACTGGTCACACAATTCTG
This sequence comes from Rubripirellula sp., assembly GCA_029245125.1. Classification (GTDB taxonomy): domain Bacteria; phylum Planctomycetota; class Planctomycetia; order Pirellulales; family Pirellulaceae; genus Rubripirellula. The sequence continues at coordinate 1,631 of JAQWPZ010000206.1, read as the reverse complement.
CAAGGGTCCAGAATACATGCCGTGACACAGCAGCCTGATTCGAAGGATCAGCCGAAAGCCCGCGACGAAGGATTTCATTTAAAGCTGTCTTGGCTCGACCATCGGCGACGGGGGTCGGTTCAAAGCTGGGGGGTAATGAAATCGCGCAAGCTCGGGCACCTCGTGAGACGAAATGTTCGAAACGTTGCTCGAGGGCTGCCCGCAAGCTGGTCAGGGATCCGTCGAGATCAATCTGGCTGCATTCCTGCAGGCGCTGCTGTGTTTCGCTTTTGGCAAGATGGAAAACCAAATCATCGGTGCGCAAGCAGGGGATGTAAGTGTCGGTGTCGAACCCATCCAGCGTGTCATCAAAATCGTTTGTCAGGAAAACAGATTCGACGTTGCTTTGATCAAGAACTGATTGCGACCAATCAGCGAGATTCATTTTTTGTTCGGCGGCGGCATAAACCGATTCCCAGTTAGATGCATCAAGCCGATCTCCGTCAAAATCAAAGAACCGGCGGCAGATTTCAATCAGCCAGCGATATTGGGCAGTGTTTTCAATTGGTGATAGGTTCAGCACCAATCGACGAACGAGTTCGTCCGGAGGAATTCCCTCTTGTTCGATTTGGCTCTTCGGCATTCCCGACGAATGGGCCAGTTCGGTGTAGTAGTGGTACCCGAGTAGGTCCGCCAGGGTGGTGGATGCTGGCGTGTACGGGTTGATGTGGGTGTGAGGATCGATCAGGCGAATGCCGGCTAGGGCTTCGTAGATCGAGTTGCTTACGGAGTTAGGCATGGTGGTTCAGGTCCTCGCTGGTGTTCGGTGCGACCAATTTACCGGCTTTGAAGTGGGACACGACCCCGCTCGTCCGCTCGATGAGGCTGAGATCGGCGAATTTACGGCATACTGTTCAATCGAGGGACCGAGGTGATCACCCGATGGGGGGCAGGCAGGTGTCTAGTTGACTGATTGAGCAGAGAGTATGGGGTGTCTTGTTTGCCCGGCCAATCGCCAGAAAACGGCGAAAGCGGTTGAAACGGATGGTTTGGTTCGTTTTTGCCGGGCCCAAGTGTGAACTCTTCACAGGAGCGACCGAGATTTTGTTCGCTAGAGGGGCGGTCGACGCGCTACAATGGAGACTCTGTTTTTTGACGTTTCGCCACCCACAGGCCGTAGCGAGCCCTTATGCCACACGACCCGCGCCGCGATCTGTTCGATCCGATGTCGCCGATGCAGGATCCGAGTCCATCGGAAAAGGTGGTGCCGGGGATGGACGCAAACTCGGATCAGGTAAATGACGTTGTGGCGTCTCGCGAACTGCAATTGACTCGAATTGATGCCTCACCGGCCTTGAACGCGGTGAATCAGGAATTGGTGCCCGATCGCTCGACTAATCAGGTTCAGCGTGCTGAACGCGAACGTCGCAACGATCCGATCACACAGAGCCTGATGTTGTTGGCGACTCTCGCTGTCATGTTGGTTTCAGCGAGGTATGTCGTTCCCCGAGTGGTCGAAGAGATTCGTTACGCTTGGCATCGCGGGGAGCTTCGTGCCGAATATGAAACGGGTAATGAAGGGCTAAGAAATGTTTCGCTGGATGCGCTCAGCCAAGCGTACCAAATGGTCACGTCCGCGGTTGGGCCCAGTG
>JAQWPZ010000193.1 GCA_029245125.1 Rubripirellula sp. | reverse complement strand
CATTCTGCTCACAGCTGATGGAATACCCAAATTAACCGACTTTGGCCTCGCCAAGGCCGATTCGCGCGACCACACGATGACGATGGCGGGTGCGGTCTTGGGAACGCTCGACTTCATGCCGCCGGAGCAGCGTCAAGACACAGCGCTGACGGATCATCGCAGCGACCTGTGGAGTCTTGCTGCGACGTTGTACCAGATGGTCACGGGTGAGAGCCCGCGGGTGATTGATCTGGATGATGTGCCGCAAGAGCTACGTCTAGCGTTGTCTAGAGCTCTGAAAATGAAGCCGGATGTCCGTTATCAGACAGCCCCTGAATTCCGTGATGCCCTACTGGGCTGCCTCCGTTCCCCTGCTACCGACGTTGCTACCCCTTTTGCAGACTCTCCGGTAGCCGAAGTCACCGTCGAATCGGTTGCAGGGCGATGTCCGAAGTGCCAATCACAGAATGAATCAAGCCGGAGCTTTTGTCGTGGGTGTGGTAAATCACTGCGTGTTTCGTGCGTATCGTGCAGTGCAGACATCCCGATCTGGGAAAACTTCTGCGGAGCATGCGGTGGAAACCAGAAAGAGCTGATTGCCACACAGAGTGCGGAGGAGAAATCGCGTGCTGCCGCGATGAGTGCGCCGCAGATCACGAACTCAATCGGAATGAAGTTCACTCTGATTCCGTCAGGTACGTTTGAAATGGGTGAGAGGCAAACCCATACGGTGACGCTGACACAGCCGTTCTACCTGGGGATCTACGCGGTGACTGATGAACAATACTCGCAGGTGATGAGCAGAAACCCGAGCCGCTTCAAAGGTCCACAAAACCCTGTTGAATCCGTGAGTTGGGATGATGCCGTGGAGTTTTGCCGCAAATTATCCGTTTCACCTACAGAGAAAACAGCAGATCGGGTTTATCGTTTACCAACCGAGGCCGAATGGGAATATGCGTGCCGTGCTGGGACGACAACGAAGTACAGCTTCGGTGGCGATGAATCGCAACTGGGCGAGTACGCTTGGCTAGAGGACAACTCGATGTTTCCGAAGCCGGGTGGCTTCTGGAGTAATCTTCTTACCCCATCGATAAAACATCATCACCCGGTGGGTGGTAAGAAACCGAACCCCTGGGGTTTGTACGACATGCATGGAAATGTATGGGAGTGGTGTTCGGATTGGTATGGCAATTACCCGAGCGGCACGACAACGGATACGACTGGTCCGGCACAGGGCTCGTTCCGCGTGTTCCGTGGCGGCAGTTGGAGCGACGCCGCCGAGTTTTGCCGGTCGGCGTTCCGCAGTAGGAGCAAGCCGTCGCGCCGCCTCAGCGACCTCGGCTTTCGCGTCGCCTGTGTTCCGTCTGGCCAATAGGCGGAGCCGAATCCAGTCGGGAGCGTAGCCTTTTGTCCGTAGGCCCGCAGGTCGATCACGGCGGAGCCGCGACCAAGGTACCGTAGGACGGGGCGGCGGAGCGGGAGCTCAGAAACCGGGGCAACGTTGCATCGCCGGGGGCAAGTTCCTGTGGCGCGATTCTCCAGGCGTATACAAATCGTCCAGGCGTATACAATCATGCTCAGGCCGGCATCAGCGAAGGGCCCTAACCTTCGTTGTATTGATATCTCGAAATCACTACCCCGCACTGTCTTCTGTGTCATCATTCACTGGGGTGAAACCTTGCAAAAGGGTGCAAGAACGTTAGCATGGTCGTTGAAATTGGTAGTGAGTTTTTTAACGCAAATAACGGGATGAAACGGCGATTCGCTTCGTGCGGCGTAAAAGCAAATTTCGCTTTCACACCGCGGAGGTCACAGATTCGAATTCTGTATCGCCCACTTGTGAAACACTGCAAAACGCAGGGTTTTGCGATCCTCGCCATCTCTTGGCACACCCAAGGCACACCTTTCACCTGATTGGCATTGCTAGCATCTTGCTGTTTATTTGACCTCTGTTCGCAGAAAACAGGAGGTCGAATTGGTCGCCAAGCAAAAGAAAAGCAAGCCAGACAAGCCAAGCAAAGGCTTTCCGCTGTTCGCACACAGACGAGGCTACCGGTGCAAGAAGTTCAAGGGCAAGCAATACAACTTCGGTCCTTGGGATGACCCGCAGGGAGCATTGAAGGCGTGGAAAGAGTTTGAGGTGAAGCATGTCCTTGGAATGGCACCTACGGTCGCCAAGGATGGCTCTATAACGCTTCGCCAGATGGTCAATGAGTTCTTAGATGGGAAGCAACGAAAGGCGGACAGAGGCGATCTCTCGCCTCGCACGCTGAAGCAGTACGTTGACTCGGCAAAGTGGTTTGTGCCTGCGATGGGTCCAGAGCGACTTGTTGAAACCATTGGACCTGCTGACTTCACACGGGTGCGACATAACTTCCCGCCACGATGGGGCGTGAGTTATTCGGATGCACTCGTGATGCACGTCCGCACGATCTTCAAGTTTGCTTATGAGAATGATCTGATCTCCAAGCCAGTGCGGTATGGAAGCGACTGGAGCAAGGCACCAAAGAAAAAGGCACGGCTTGAAAAGCACTCGAAGCACAACAAGGAATTCACAAGAACCGAAACGCTCGCACTGATCGGGGCAGCACCGTTACAGATCAAGGCGATGATCTTGCTGGGACTGAACTGCGGCTATGGCAACCTCGACTGTGCAAGGCTGCGAACGACAGACCTCAATGGCGTCTGGCTCAATGTGCCGAGAGGCAAAACAGGCGAACCAAGGCGTGCGTGACTGTGGAAGGAAACGAGAGCCGCAATCAAGGCTGTGATGAAAGAGCATGATGGTGAGGAGCCATTGTTCAAGACCGCAGCAGGAAACCTGTGGGTCGATGAGGATACGGGACGAAACAATCTGACCAAAGAGTTCCTCAAACTTCGCAAATCAACGGGATGCAACCGCAAAGGCGTTGGGTTCTATTCCTTCAGGCACATGACCGAAACCATTGCGTCAGAGGCTCCAGTCAAGAATGTCCAACCAATTGTCAATCTCATCATGGGTCACGATGATGGTACGATGGCGAGCAACTATCGTGAGACAATAAGTGACGCAAGAATCAAGGCAGTTTGCCAGTATGTAAGGAAGTGGCTCTATGCTTGATGATCGACAGCACGCAGAACTTCGAGAACTGAAGGACTTACGCCGTAGATTTGAAACCGATCCTGACACTCCACCATTCGTTCTTGAGGACCTCGAAGAGGCGGAGAGCCGCATCCTCGACGGGCAAACCCATGTTCGACTTCAAAGTCGTTCCTGCGGACGCTGAGAACGCCTCACAGCCTCCCACAAGACTTGAATGGCTAACCGTCAAGGAAACAGCAGAGATGCTGGGGGTCAGTCCCCAGACTGTCCGCAACATGATCGCAAGCGGGAGGTTAAAGGCTGCACCTGCTGGCAATGGCGTTGAACGTAAGGCGTGGATCATCAAGCGAACTGATCTCGATGCACTGAGTAAGCACCATGACGATCAGCCGACGAAGCCCAGTAGGCAAGCACCTGAGAGGGATAGCGGTCGATGGGGGCTGTGATGGGGTGAATGCCATCACGCCCTCGCCGCCTGAGCCATTTCGTTTGCAATGATCGCACGGTTCTTTTTGAAATGATCGAGGCAAACTGCTTTCACTCTTTCCTTGGCACATACTTCTCGATGTACTCCGCGGCGAGTGCCTTTGCTTGCGTGAGTTCTTCGGGGGTGAGTTCGATACTCTCAAGAGAAGCCTTGTAAGCAGCGAGTGAATTCGTTGCCTTGTCAGAGGATCGGCGAAGCGGGTGCAAGAGTCTGTCAATTTCCTTTTCGTCTCGATCTGTTTCAACGTTCTCGTAACGGAAAATGCTGACCTTTGTCCAAGCGTATTGCTCAACTGCGTCCCCATGAAACGCTCCTTGTTCGGACGACGAATCGTAGAACGCTATGATTGCCTGCTGCGAAATCACATGCCCCTTCTCAGCAGCCTTTCGGAACCACGTCAACTGTTCCTCGAACAGATTCTTTTTCTCATCATCTTCTGCATACCGTAAAGAAATGCGAAGAAGATTTGTCTTTCCCCATTCCCAGCGACCATCGTTGTTTTCGCTCGTTGACGCGACTGCTTTTGCAATTTCTTCTGGTGATGCGAGTTTAACCTGAAAGATCACGTGTTCATGCACGACACGTTTGTCTTTCTTCGTTGGATCGGTTGCATCCGTTCTAAATTCAACAAACTGATTGGAAACCTTGAACAAAGCATCGTGTTTTTCGTAGTGATATCTCCAATCACCTTGCATACCTGGCGGCACTGTCCAACCAGTACGGTCCTCAGGCGGCGAATGCATTGTGGTTGCTCTCCCGACAGTTCGTCCTTTTCTGCCAGCGAATCCTTCGATACCCATTTTGCCTTCGACCCTCACATGCACGAGATGTCGGGGAAAGTCTTGGCTTGGAGGAGGTTCGAGAATACCGACATGAGTTACACGCCCCTTCACCTCAGGCATCACTACGCCTGATTGATAGTCGAATCCATAGACAAGTTCCCCTTCTAGGCCTCGAACCAGGCTGCTTGAAATGGTCACGGGTTTTGTGAAATCAATGACCCATGTATTCACACCGTCGCCAAGGAACGTACTGAGGTACTCGGACAGTTCTCGGTTGTGGCTCACGCTCGCAGGTTCAACCGAGTTGGGATCATCGGGGCCCTCGGCAAACTCGGAGCATCCGCAGAGAACGACGGTGACTACCACCGCCATCATCGAAATAGCTATTTTCATCCTGCTGCTCCTTCGCTCGTCCCACTGAAAAACTAGACCCGCAGGTACAGGATAAGCCCGTCAGGGTGGCGGCACACCCACTCTAACGCCAAGGACCCGATATACTGGAGCCAATCATGTGGTCGGTGCCCCGTCTCGCATGACAAGAGGGTCGCACTCGCCAAGGTGGGTGCGGTCCTTGTTTTGCCATTATGGGCTGCGAGGCGAAGGCCACATCACTTCCCAGCCGCTTCACCAGTGTGATTGACTGCACGGCTGCGAGGGATGATCCAATCACCGTCAACCACTGACGCTAGGCAGTACTGATCCTGCACCAGTCCAAACCCAGTTAAGTTGTGGACAGTGATCGGGATGTTTGTTGGGTACGGCTTGCCGCCTTCGGTATCGACGCACAGCCCGATGCCTGACTGGTCATCGGGGATACATGCTGGCAGTTGAACTATTTGAAGGATTGTCATTACAGAACCCCGAAGTCCTGAGTCTCTTCCTTTTTGTCATTCTCGCCTTTGATTGCCCGAAGGATCTTGCCATTGATATCGTTAGCCAAGTCTCGGGCGTTCTTCGATTCCTCTTCGACCTTTTGAAGTCTCTGAGTCTCCCTCGCTTGCAAGTCCTGATTTCTCAGGAAGGTGTGTTCCTCCACTGAGCCTGCTTCAAAACTGTTGACCAAGCCAGAAGTAACGTCTCGTGGCACGAACAAGAGCCGCCTACACAAAGTGTCCAGCACAGTCTTGCCATCCTAAAAAGACTGAGCGGATCGGCGCTAGCCGCCGGTCCTTGCACTTCCGGTCCTTGCCCCGCCGGTCCTTGCCCCGCCGGCTCCTGCGGTACCAACTTAGTTTCGCTTGTGCCGGAACTGCGTCGCTTCGCTCCTGGGTCCGGCCTACTTGGCTACCATTCGTGGCACGAACAAAAGCCGCCTACACAAAGTGTCCAGCACTGTCTTGCCATCCTAAAAAGACTGAGCGGATCGGCGCTAGCCGCCGGTCCTTGCACTTCCGGTCCTTGCACTTCCGGTCCTTGCACTTCCGGCTCCTGCGGTACCTACTTAGTTTCGCTTGTGCCGGAACTACGACTGCGACCGATCAACGAATTTGGGCCTGCTCGATTTCGTCGAGAGCGAGGTAGGCGGCTTGAAGACTCTTACTTGAGAATGTTCTTTTCGCCGCGTCGGAAGAAGTTTCACTGGAATTCAAAAAGCGAAGGTAAAGCCACACAGAAATAACAAAGCCGACCACTCCGACAACCAATGAAGGGATCAGTGAATTTGGATAGAGCACCACCGCATCAAAGCCAATGGCAACTGAAACGGGGATCCACATCAGCCACCACACGAAGCCAATGATGACGCCGGCGCGAAGGTAACCAGACCTGACGCTGTCGAGTTTGCTGCGGATCTCGTCGACGGTCTTGGAGTAGTCAATCCTTCTGATTCTGGTGCAGACCAGGATAGCTTGTGAAATCACGAGCACGCCATAAACGTGCAAGATTACGCCGCTGGCAACTCGATGTGGGATCTCTGTATTCAAAGCCCAGCATTGCACTCCAAGCAGAATAAGAACGATGCCAAGCAGCACTTGCAGCAGTTGGCCACGAAACAGAGGACGCAGTGATTTTTCAACTTGGCCCATTAAGTGACGACGCATTAGCAACAGTCGTCCAGCCATTTCCTGTTGTTCCAATGCAACTGAGCTGGATTTTAGAACTGAGCTGGATTTTTCTTTAGACACATCTAATTTGGCTTCATAGGCAATCGTGGCCGCCAAGCCTTCAGTCTTGCCGCTCGTGATCGAATGCAGATCTGATTTGATCTGACTTGCCCGTTGATAGCGACGCATCGGTTCTTTCTCGAGCGTGCGAAGTACAACGTCATCAAGACGGACATCGATTTCAACTTTCTCGGACGGCGCGGCGAATCGTCCAATTGGCAGTTCACCAGTCAGCATCTCATAAATAACGACACCCAGTGAATAGATATCAGCTCGATGGTCGACATTGTGCATGCCCTCCAGTTGCTCCGGGGCCATGTACCTCGGTGTCCCCATCACTTGATGGGTCGCGGTCAGAGCAGGCTGTTGACTTTCATTACTGACGATGCGTGACAAACCGAAGTCAGCGATTTTAACGGCCCCGTCAGCAGACATGAGGATGTTTTCCGGTTTGATATCACGATGCACAATCCCTTTGTCATGCGCGTATTGCAGCGCGTCACAAAGATGGGGCACAATTGCGAGTGCGTGCTTGGGATCAAGTTCACCAGCTTTGACGACGTCACGCAATGTCGATCCCTCGATGTATTCCATCAAGAAATAGTAGGTATCGGCGACGTTACCGAACTCGTACAAGGCGACGATGTTGGGATGACTTAATTTCGCCAACGTGCGGGCTTCCCGCGTGAACCGCAGTGAGAATTTGACATCGTGACCGAACTCCTCTGGCAAAATCTTGATGGCCACCACGCGATCGAGCCCAGCTTGGCGAGCCTTGTAGACGGCTCCCATTCCACCTGCTCCAAGGAGTTCGATAATCTCCAGCGATGGAAACAACTCAGCCAAGCGTTCGATGCTTGGCGGTTCGAAAGGGGCACTTGGCTTGTCGCCCAACTGGAACGCTTCGCGGATGGCTGAAGTGATTGCGGGGAACCGCTCCTGGTATTCTTGCTCAGTCGGTGTTTCCCCACGACGTCGCCGATAATCGATCTCGAGAACAATCAATTCGGCAAGTAAGGCATCGCGTGCGGAAGGCTCGAATTCATCATCGAGAAACGACTCAATCGCGGGGGGGTCGTTGATTTGCCATTTTTGCTCAAATTCAAGGCATAGATCATCGATTCGCTCTAACGCTGCGATCGGTAACTTATGTTGGCGAATGCTCATGGTCTTCACACAATTCCTGCTGACATTTTTCTCGAATTAGGTGCATGCGACGTTCAATCGTCCGCTCAGAGCAACCAAAACGCTCGGCAAGTTCGGCGTTGGAATACCCTTCTAACTTGGCACCCGCTAATTCTCGCAGTTGCCCGACACCCAAATGTGAAAAAACTTCCTCGACCGACTCCTGCATCATCAGCACCATTTCAGGTGATGGTTCATCACCGATCGCTACGATGACATCCTCGTCGCCGCTGTGATTCAAGGAGTGGACTTTTGCGTCGCCACCCCGTCGTTGCCGTTGGTCATGCCGTCGCTTGTCGACAACTTTCCTGGCCGACATTCGCAACAGGAGTCGCCACAGATCGTCTCGATCGGATAAATCGGGAAAACGGCCGTTTTCGGCAGCGGCGTAAAAGCTCTCGAAAACGCTCAGCACGATATCTTCTTCGTCTGAAACAGCGCGGTTTTGCCCGTACATACGGGCTCGAACTAAACGCGTCAGACGGTCGAAGTAATGCTGCCAGATCCGATTCGCGGCAACCGAATCACCAGCCTTCACTAAGTGGATCCAGTGACTGACATTCGTGTTTTTCGACATAGACAGCAGGCAGCAGGTGAAAAATGAACGTTGAATAAGAAAAGCTGACTCAATGCTAACAAGTATCTCATCGGTATCGATCGAGCTTGGCCGGATTTCTCTACGTCGCCGCTTTCGCGAGAATGCGGGAATGGTCGCCGCGGAATAGGAACGAGGCCCGCATTCTGGCGAAAGCGGCGACGGGAGTGCGGGAAAAGATCGTGGGGAAAAGACCGCTCGCTGGGGGACAGCGATTGAGTTGCATTCTCGCGAATGCGGCGACGGGGCGATGTCGCATGGAAAATCCAACGACACATGGCTTGGCTTTTCTTCGCTAAGCAATCAGGACACGCTCGAGCCTGGAAAGACGCACCGCCAGAGACCTCGCACGTCTCGAACGAGCAGATATTGAACGGGCGGGTCTTCAACAGATCACCTGACCGGTATCGGACCATTTTAAATTTCAGCATTCATTCAGCGTTGGCCTTCGCGAAATTCCGTCGGTGTCATCCCGGTTTCACGCTTGAAAGCTGCAGCCATGTACTCGCCGTAATCGAATCCCGATCGAGTGGCAATTTCGTGAATGGAAAGTTCTGTTTCCGATAGCAAATCGCGGATCCGATTCATCCGAACGCGTTGAATTTCTTCGTGCGGCGTGTGTCCCAATAATTTTTGAAAACGATGCTCAAGCGACCGGCGGGAGAGGTTAACGTGCCGCAAGATGTCAGCAACACGAATATTCTCGGTGGCGTGACGTCGGATGTACCGCAATGCTGTGACGATATTTTCATCTTCGACGGCGAGCGTGTCCGTCGATTCGCGAATTCGGATCCCCAATGGTTGGGTCATCAGTGGGGTTATGGTCGAGACTTTTTCACCCGACATCATTCGATTGAGTAGTGCGGCTGCCGCATAACCGGTCTGCTTCGTGTCTGGGATGATGCTCGACAAAGTCGGCTCGGCGAGCTCGCACAGCAACCGGTCATCGTCTACACCAAGAATCGCGACTTCCTCAGGAACCGCAAGCTTCATTTGGTGACAGGCATCAAGGACCTGGTGCGCCTTGAAATCGTAACAGGCCATGATCGCGACAGGTCGTGGCAAATCTTTGATCCATGTCACCAAGCTTTGAATGTCGGCAGTCGGGTTAAACGATTCACCAATTCTTGGGTCTGATTGATGCTCGTGCAGCGTGCAGCCGGCTTCCGTTGCGAGTTGCCGAAAATGGCGTCCACGCCGGCGCGACCATTCAAACCCTGCATCGCCACAAAAGCCAAGATGACGAAAACCACGCTCTGTAAAATGCTCGACCGCGAGTTGGGCGATGGCGTGGTCATCCGTGTCGGCCCAGGGAATCCCTTTGACGTGACGGGCAGCACTCAGGTCAACAACAGGCACACCAAAGGTTTTGAGCTGTTGGCCAAATTGATCGGTATCGATGCGAGCAATGATGCCGTCGCCACCCCACGAGTTGAGCCAAGCCGGAGGCTTATCACTGAGATTTTGCTCGAGGTGAACAGACCAGTCACCTTGCTCTTTCATGAAGCCAATCACCCCGTCGAGCAGGCCTCGGCAGTAGCCGCTTGAGGTTTCAATCAGGAGTGCGACGGATCGACGCGACATCAGCGAACCCGGCAATGGTGTGTGAAATTTCTATGGCAGTATGCGCTATATCTACTGGAAAACGATGTTTTTTTGTGCAAAATTATTATGACTGTTCCGGAAGTTTGATATTGAGGTCGCCGCGATCGGCGACCGAGATCGCTCGAAACCGATCGAAGAAAGAATCACCGAACCGTCGCAGTGAATCATCAGACAGGAACTTGGATTGCCGAGTGAATTGGAATTCCATGATCCATCGCTAACCGGATCCGCTCGAAGGGTTTTACATCAGTGGTGCGGCGGCATCTGGGATGAGGTGACCATCGACATTTCGTTTTGCAATGACTGGGAGAATTGTTCGTGCCCGAGCTGATCGAAAATCCGATTCTGCCTGGCTTCAATCCTGATCCATCGATCTGTCGTGTCGGTGACGACTATTTCATTGCCACCTCGACGTTTGAGTGGTTCCCTGGCATTCAGATCCATCACTCGCGGGATTTGGTGAATTGGCGATTACTGACCCATGCGTTGCGTGAGACAAGATTGCTTGACCTTCGCGGCGTACCAAGTTCCGGTGGCGTTTGGGCTCCCGCTTTGAGCTACCACGAAGGTCTGTTCTACCTTTGTTACACCGTCGTTCATCAGCATGAATCCGCGACCAAGGACACGCCCAATTTTCTGATCACCGCGGCCTCGATCGAAGGCCCATGGTCGGATCCAATTTTTGTGAATGCCAGCGGATTCGACCCGTCGCTATTTCATGATGATGACGGCCGCAAGTATTGGCTCAACATGGTGTGGGACCACCGCCCGGGTCGCCACCCGTTTTACGGCATTGCACTTCAAGAATTCGAGATGGCTCGGGAAAGCCTGATTGGACAGGCGGAAGTCATCTTTCGGGGCAGTGATATCCGGCTCACCGAGGGGCCGCATTTGTATAAGCGAAACGACTGGTACTATTTAATGACTGCTGAAGGTGGTACCGAGTATGACCATGCAGTCAGTCTCGCACGTTCGCACGAGTTGCGAGGTCCGTATGAAGTGCATCCAAGCAATCCCGTGCTGACGTCATCTGGCCGAGCGGAACTTGCCTTACAAAAAGCAGGTCATGCAAGCTTGGTCGAAACACAGACGGGTCAATGGTACATGCCTCATCTTTGTGGTCGGCCGTTGCCCGGAACCAAGCGATGCAATCTGGGACGCGAAACAGCGATTCAGCAAGTCGAATGGCGAGAAGATGATTGGTTGTACTTGGTGGGTGACGACAACGCTCCGCAGCTACGAACGACTGCCCCAGACTTACCAGTCCATGAGTGGCCAGAATTGCCGGCACGTTTGCCCTTTGATTCGATTCACTATGCGACACCACGGACACCAAGCGAACATGTAATTCGACGAGCGGATTGTTTGGAATTGCATGGGGCGGAGTCATTGGAGTCATGCTTCGATCAGGCGATGCTCGCTCGGCGACTCACGCGTCAGCAGGTAATGGCAACCACACAGTTCCAGTTTGACCCCACCTCTTTCCAGCAGATGGCCGGTTTAGTTGTCTATTACAACACCTACCTCTTTCACTATCTGTACCTATCGCACGACGAAGAGATTGGGCGTTGCTTGCAGATTCACAGTTGTGACGATGGGAAATCTTTTTTCTCGCTCGGCACCGAGCCGATTCCTGTCCCCACAGGCCAGCTGACTTTGCGGGCCTGTTTGAATAACACAAAACTGGGTTTTTCTTGGTCTGCTGACGGTGCTGAATTTGAAGAGATACCTCAGGTGCTGGACGCTTCCATTTTGTCAGATGATTATGGTGTGCACTGGGGATTCACTGGCACCTTCGTCGGGCTTGCCTGCCAGGACCTTACCGGGTCTGGTCGGGCTGCAACCTTTGACTTCCTCGAGTTGCAATAACGCGTGAGAAAGCTTGATCATGAAATCCAATCCATTTTTCCTCGCGTTCATCGTTTCGCTCGGTGGATTCTTGTTTGGTTTTGATGCCGGCATCATTTCAGGTGTCATGAAATATGCTGGACCACAATTCAGCTTGGACGATCAGCAACTGGGCTGGGTCGTCAGCTCACCTTCTTTCGCGGCAATGTTTGCAATGCTGATTGCTGGGCGGGTGAGTGACTTGGTAGGCAGGAAACCCATCCTGTTAGTGATCGCGTTGCTGTATGCGATATCGGCGATCCTGTCGGCCTACGCAACGTCCTATGAGATGCTGTCTGTGGCGCGAATGCTGGGGGGTGTTGCGTTCGGCGCTGCGTTGATCATCGCTCCAACCTACATTTCCGAAATCTCCACCGCGGATCGGCGGGGCAAGCTGGTATCGGTTCAACAACTAAACATTGTGTTTGGCTTCTTCGCCGCGTTTCTGTGCAACGATACGCTTAACAGGATCTACACCGCGGGCGACAGTTTTCTCACCGAAGAAACGATCTGGCGGTGGATGCTCGGCATCGAAGCCATTCCGGCCGTGTTCTATCTTTTCTTTTTGTTCTTCGTCCCCAAGAGTCCGCGATGGCTATTTTCCAAGAACCGCGTCGAAGAAGGCCGGCAAGTATTGGAGAAGCTGCACGGGACCGAAATCGCGGAGGCAGAAAGTAATGCGATCCGAGAAAGCATCGAAGCCGAAGTGGAGCGTGAGAAAGGAGCAATCTCCGAACTCTTCAATCCTGCCCTGCGGTTCATCATGTTGGTCGGCTTGCTGATCGGCATTTTGCAGCAAAGCACCGGCATCAACGCGATTTACTTTTATGCGACTGGCATTTTCGAGCAAACGGGAATTGGAACCAATGCAGCCTTCACCTCCGGCGTTTTGCTGAGCTTCACAACCGTCGTGTTCACGATCATCGCGATGGTCTTGATCGATAAAATTGGGCGACGACCTCTAATGTTGGTTGGTGTCGGTGGGATCGCAGTGAGTCTCTTGATGTGTGCCTACGGGTTCAATCAAGCCACCTACCAACTCACCGCTGATGACATCGCGGCACTGGAGGGGATCGAAACGTCGAGCTTGGATGGAGTCGCCGGCGTTGTCTTCGAGAGCGACGTCGCTTTCAAAAGCAAAATGAAGGAGTTGCTCGGGGATCAAATTTACGGAAAAAACGAGGGAAGCATTCTGGAAAATGCCATCGAGATGAACGCCAGCTTGGTTTTGGCGGGCATCCTTGGCTTTATCGCTTGCTTCGCTTTTTCGCTTGGTCCTGTGATGTGGGTCATGCTGTCAGAGCTTTACCCCAACCGAATCCGAGGCCTTGCGATCGGCGTAGTCGGGTTTGTCAATTCACTGACCAGCTTCTGCGTCCAAT
>JAQWPZ010000183.1 GCA_029245125.1 Rubripirellula sp. | reverse complement strand
CGCCGATTGTCGTAATTGGGATTTCAGGTGCCCAAACTTGAAACTCGCGAATCCAGTTGGAAACCAACGGTTTCGGACAAACCAATAGCACGCTCTGTGCTTCACCACTGCAGATCAGCATTCGAATCGTACTGATAGCCTGCATGGTTTTTCCAAGCCCCATTTCGTCCGCTAGAATCGCAGCATAGCGAGGAAATAGAAACGCAATGCCATCAAGCTGGTAAGGAAAAGGCTCAAATGGAAACTTCATTTGGCCGCTGCCAACCAACGAATCGAGTGGCGGTTGCAGCAAATAGAACAAACGATCCTGCAGCTTGACGACCTCATTCGGAGGTTTGATGCGATGGCGTCTCAACTTTGCAGCCTTACCACTCTCTCCACTTGGTTGATCGCGAAGCGTCGAAATCTTCTTGGATTCTGCAGCCAGCGAGGTCGGCTCTTTCTTCGTCTCCTTCAACGACGTCCAAGAACCAGACTGCGGAAACTGAAACCCGACACACTTCGTTTTCAACACCGGAACACGGATAGGAAAGGCTCGTGGGGTCAAATCCTCGAGCACAAGCTCATGCGTCCCCGCGGGAACCAACACATCTTCACACCAGCTGTTTGCTTGATCAATTTGAACTTCTAGCGATCCATGCTTTTTCATCATCTGCTTACGCTGCCTCGGATTCGTTCGATTCAACTTGACGAACTTTGCGAGAGATCTGCGAATGTGCTTCTTTGATCGCCTCTCGAATGCGTTCGAGAGGTTCTAATGCATCGGGTAAATCCTGCATCGCTTCGCAAGCGGCTCTGGCGGCGGGTAGTTGCTCAATCGCAACGCGCAGATGTATGCTGCCAAGCTCGGTGATGGCAGACCCTTGCCAACTCTCATCGCGGATTGGGCCTTCTTCCTCTTCCGCTGCTTCCTGAACTAAAGCGACAGGAAAATCGAATGATGACTGCAATCCGAGAGCTTCTGGTTGATCGCAACACAACAGCGTGACCGGGGTCCGTGCCTTGCGGACAAGTAACGGGCCTATTACCTCTCCGATCAGGTGCTGTCGCAAGGTCGTTCCATACAAGATTTCGTGCGTGCGGGTCGTCCGTACCGGCAAAGTACATTGAAATTCAAGCGGACGACCGTTGGTTCCCAGATGCAGCAAACCTCCGGTCCATCCGGTTCGCTCATCTTCGACAACCGTGAAATACGCAACGCTAGCAAGATTCGCTGAGGCCATCCGTGGATTGGTCAATTGGTAAGGGAAGGGGTTTCACGATGTGAACTGCATCTTCCGATGCGTCAAAATCGTGGTTGCGTTTGTGAAACACTTATTATCATGGCCGAATCCGTTCGGCATGAACGCAGTACAATCAATTTCGTCCTAATGGTTGTGCTGACTTTAACGGTTGCGCTGCAATTTAACGGTGATAGGAAAGCAAGCGAAAAAACTCTGATTATCGGGAAGTTTTTTTCGCTTCAGAACAAAAATGCTGGAGCGGGAATGATTGCTCAACAATGATGCAAGTCCTTGGTTATACTCATCCCTAACTCATCTATGATTTGAACCGCAAGGTTAGCAGGAAGTTTATTTATGTCCTACGAACACGAGCCGATTTCACCCATGTTCCGAATTGACGTTTCTGCGGAATCTGACTCGAATCAACAAGCTTCGGGCGATCGCGTCGTGATTGAACTTTTGCAACAAATGGTCGCCAGCCAGCAGCAACAAAACCGAATCCTTGATGAATTGGTGCAACAGAGTGCGGCGGCAAACAAGCAGCGAGTTAGCGAACTGCAACAGTGGAAAAACGCAAACCCCGCCCTGGCAAAATCTTGTCGTCACGCAGCCGAGACTCTTAGTAAGGTTCAGACCGAGTTTCTGACTTCGCTGACCGAAGAGATTTGCGATAGCGAAGACCACCTTCTCGAAGGTGAATACATGCTCAACGAATTCGTTGACCGATTCGGTCCACGCTTGGCTCATCTCAACGGTGTTCTGCAAGTTCTCGCTCAACTTGGTAGCAGCGACCCGAGCGCATAAGCAGCTCCGCTCTCTCTTAAAAATCGCCTGACCTGAATGACGCGGTTTATCAACGCACGGCTCCTGCCGTGCGTTTCGCGTTGTCAGTCGCAGCACAGGCCTCGTTCGCAGCACAGGCCTCGTTCGTGAAACTGCATGTCGATTGCAGCATTGTCTGACCAAACAAGAAACAACCTTCATGCTGTATTTTCGCTTGCAATGCATGCTGTATTCGCCTGCCACGGTGTCTGCACGCGATTCTTCTGTCCTCTGAGCAGGAACCCAGAGCAGGAACCCAGAGCGGGAACCCAAAGCAGGAACCCAGAGCAGGACGATCATACCAAATGGCACCGTCCCCTCTTCCGCGATCAATCGAGTGATCCGATCAGCCACTCGTTCTCATCGTCGGCTGATTCCAGAGCATGGATCGCGTCAAGGATCAAGGCATTTCCGCGAGCGTCGGCAGTCACGGCCTGTTCACCGGATGCGACATCAGATCGAGCCAAATCATTGATCACCCGCAATGCGTCGAGAGCGGTCACTCTGCCGTCGCCATTTTGATCGTAATAAGCGTTGGGCCACATCGAAACGGCTGCGGGATCGAGCAGGATTCCGGAGATCGGATCAGAAAACGCGTGTCTGGATAACTCGTTAACCACGCGAAGTGCATCAGCAGCTGTCAAATCACCGTCGTTATTGACATCGCTGGCCTGCGCAACGTTCTGCCAGAAATTACTAAAATCGGTTTGAATGAAAGTATCAGATAGGCGGACCACGTTAAAAAACATGCCGGCGATTCCGGTCGGCGGTGCCATTCGCCATTGCTCTCCGTCCGCGATTTCAAGTTGATCGTCGAGGCTGCCAACCACCACCAAGCCATTCCCAGTCGGATCGATCGCACGAGCAGCGGTTGCATCAACTCGTAGCGTCGATTCAGCGAGGTCCGTCATGTCGATCACATCAAGGTTGGCCAGATCAATGTCGCTCCCCGCAGTCACGTTTAACGACAACCCCTGACCAACCAAACGAATCGTATTCACACCTTGTCCGCCATCAAACGAAAACCCATTATTTGGCAACGGAACTCCACCTACGGAGTCAATGATCAGCACGTTACTGCCCTGGTTGCCCACAAACTCAAGATGGGAAACCGAGGCAAAGGGCGCCCGAAAAAAATCGCGGTTGGAGCGGCCAATGATTACTTCGTTTCCCTGTCGACGAAGGGTGGTCGGGCCAAGCGGTAAACCGACCCTCACATGCGGCCGTGCCTGCCCGTCGATCAAGGTCACGACATAATCTTCGACTTCGCCATCGCTTGCCAGTCCGGTTGGCAGCAACCCGCCTTCCGAACTGATTCGGAACCTGGCAAAGGTGTCGCCGGCCGAAGCGCCGGCCGGGATCGCGAAGCTGATGCGGTTCTCACCGCTGGCCAAGGGCAGACTCTGACCGCCCGAGAGATGCTCTGTGCCGTGATCGAACTGTCCGTTCCCGTCAAAATCAATCCAGGCGTCCAGCTTCCCTCCACGAGTGGAAGCCTCTACCAACACAGTTGCGACGGTAACCTGGGCAGAATCTACAACGAGACTCGTGATAAAAGTTACGCCATCTTCGTCCTCCCCATCGCCGCTTGCATCTGGACTCGCTGCGCCGTCAGTTTCGGCGTCAACTGTGTCACCGAGATACAGAGTACCAATTACGTGCCGAGGACCATCGTCGGCATGTTGCGTTGCGTACTGATCAGGAGCATCACCGCGATCCGATTGATCAACAATGCTGATAAAGACCGCCGCGGTAGTTGATGAGAAAACCGTTGTATTCTCGGGCACGAATTGAACACTCAATTCCTGATCGTCCCCAATGGGTAAAACTGTTCCCAAGGCAGGTGTATAGACAAAGGTGCCGGCCGTGTTCGTAACGGCATTCAGCTGACGGGAACTGAGTGGTGTCCCGACAAAAAGGTTGGCTGGCCGATCCCACTGAATCAACGGTTCACGAGGTGGTTGAATCTCAATTGATCCTTGATCAACCCTTCCGAACCGACGCGCAAGTGGTTCTCCGCGACCATCAAAAGCCAAGTCCGTTCCATTGGACGCAACCGCTAAACTATCGTCACCAGAATCGATCGCTGGACTGCCCGGCATCGGCATATGCGTCGGAACCGCTCCGCCGTTATCGGCCAGCGGGTGCAGCACTGGATTGATCATTCCATCACCAACGGATGAACCGATTCGGTTGCCGTTGTTGTCCGGTTGCTGCGATTCAACGAGATTCGATCCCGCTTGGTCACCGATCAAACTGAACCGCAATGACAAGTCGGCTGGATCGGAAAAATCAATGAACAAATCAGGCGACTGGGCCGGTCCTTGGTTGGCCGCCACGATCGAGTTCGCCAATGTCAAACCAACATCCAACACCGACCCGTCGGCGTCCGGCATCGAACCGTCTACCTGCGACGCGGCAATGCCCCCACCACCACTTGCCGCATTGGCGGTGATCGTGGAATTCGTGATTCGCATTTGCCCATTGCTGGCCAAGATGCCACCCCCGAAAGCAACGTTGCCCAGCGCGACGTTGCCCGACACTGTGCTGTTCGTCAAATCCAAATTTCCCCGGTCAATCATCAGCCCGCCGCCACCTGTGCTCGACTGCTGTGTCCGATTGCCGGTGATCGCACTACTGTAAATCTCGACCGTCCCCTGATCGACAAACAAACCACCCCCTGATGCATCGCCATCGGTGTGATTCTGGTCTAAATGGCTGTTGAATAGCACGAGCCTGCCATCCAATGCGGCAATGCCCGCTCCATTGGATTGAATACCCGCGGTCCGGTTGGATTGCACCTCCGCCCCCTGCAACTGCAACTCTGACTGAATCGCATTGATCCCACCTCCCGCAGAATTGTCACCGGCAGTCTGGTTGTCACGAATCTGGCTATCGACAATTACCGCGTTCGCGAATTTGATCAAAAGCCCTCCTCCGCCAGCACCATCGCCCACCGTTTCATTCTGAGCGATGTGGCTTTGCTCGACTGACAAATTCCCACCATCGACAAACAGACCGCCACCGCCGGCATTCAAACCTGCTGTCCCGTTGGCCGTCAGCGTGACATCCACGAGTGCCAGACTTCCATCCGAAACAAATCGAATCCCACCGCCGGGACCATCCTCTGCCTGACCGCCAGTGATTGTTAGCCCATGTAACGTCACACGAAGATCAGGGCCGCCGATGTCCAACACACGATCATGGGATTGTCCATCGAGAGCCAGCCAATCATCACCAGGGCCAGCGATTTGAACCGAATCATGGACCTGCAATGCCCCACGCGATAACTGAATTGTCTGAGGTGTTCCAAAAACAGTGGGATCAAAGCGAATTATATCTTCACCATCACTTGCCGCAGAAAAGCGAAGCGCTTCTCGTAAACTGATTTGGTCTGAATCGTGGTCGAATTCGTCAGCCACTGTAGTCACGGTAAAAAAGCGCGAATCCAATATTTGCGTTTCAAAGGATCCGATATCCGGTCCACTCCCAAAGTCACGAACGAATGGATCACCTCTTTGATCAGTCGCCAATTCTGTCAGCACGTCAACGCGACCGGCATCGATCGCAGGGCTGTCGTTTAACAGCGAGTGAGAAGCAGTGCGACCACCTCGATCAGCTAAAGGGGTCAGTCGTGGATCGATCACACCGTCACCCGAGGATGAACCGACCAAATTACCATTGACGTCGCCACTTGGTGCTTCCGACAAACTCGTTCCAGCATTGTCCCCAACAAGATTGCCAAGGAACAACAATTGCCCACTGCCCGGAATCAAATGAAGATCAGGATTCGACGCAGTGCTGGTATTCGCCGCAATCAAATTGCTACTAATCTCCGCGTTCCCGCCGTCGCTAATAATCGCCGAAAGTCCACCTCCGGCCCCATCGCTTTGATTGTTGGTAATCGTTGAGGCAAGCAATTGGTGCGAATCCGTTCCCTCTGGTTGATGCGACCACGCCAGTCCCCCACCGCGGCCCGTCGCAACGTTCCCAGAAAGCGTACTGGAAACGATCGCCGACCGCCCCGCCAGCACAGCGATAGCACCGCCATCGGATTGCGAACCCAAGGCTAAATTTCCTGACGCGGTAACGCGATGCATCTGCAGTGCGATTCCGCTGCGATTCGAAACTTCGAAGCCACCGCCATGCGATCGAAAGCCCAATGTTTGGTTATTCGCGACGGTACTCTCACGCGCTTCCAGTTGCCGAGCGTGAATCCCACCTCCCCCAGAAAAATCACCGCGTGTCGAATTACCAGCGATAACGGAACGATTCAAACTTACCGTTCCGAGGCTCGCATCAATTCCACCCCCGCCAGCCAGTTTACCGCTGGTTGTGTTATCGAGAATCTCGCTATCAGTCAGCGTCAGGATACCCGGTGACGCAAACCGGATTCCGCCACCGCTTGCATCCGCACCAGAGGTCCGGCCATCACGAATCACTAACCCAGCGATCGTTACATCCCCCGCTTCCAAAGCGACATCAATGACTCGGGTCTGCCCTCCGGCCGCGAGTGTTACGGATCGCTCGACAGATGATTCGATAGAGAGCGCATCTGTTACAAGCAGTGAATCATCGAGGTCGATCCGAGCAACTGACTCGAAGGTAGCTGGGTCGAATGTCACCAGGTCGAACCCCGGATTGCCATTCGCGACAATGACGGCCTCCCGCAAGCTGATCGTTGAGTCATCAAAGTCGACTTCGTCAGCGAGCGTATTCACCACCAACAGCGATGCATCAATGCCCTGACTTTCAAAGGCGCCAATGTCGATACTCGAAGCAACAACACGAGCAAACGGCTTGCCCCGTTGGTCGGCCAAGCGA
The DNA here is from genome assembly GCA_029245125.1 of Rubripirellula sp. Taxonomy (GTDB): domain Bacteria; phylum Planctomycetota; class Planctomycetia; order Pirellulales; family Pirellulaceae; genus Rubripirellula. The sequence goes on along the minus strand of JAQWPZ010000183.1, from coordinate 30,800 downwards.
CCAAGATTCAGTCCAATGTCACCCGCATTGATCGCCGGACTGCTCGGCAATAGCGGGTGGACCCGCGTCAGTCCGGTCAAACGCAAGGCTCCCAACCCAGGGTCAATGACACCAAGCCCGGCCTGGTCACCAACCAAGCTGCCTTCCGCGTTCGGGATTTGGGACTCATCCAGTGATGTCCCAGTGTTGTCACCAATCAAGCTCGCGAACAACAGGAAGGGGACAGACCCTGCCGACACAAACAGGTCAGGCGCTACGCCATCATCTTGATTGCCGGCGACAATCGAATTTGACAACTGTGGACCACGCCCAACACTGTCAAAAAGAAAAAGCCCACCGCCCTGACCGGTTGATTCATTTTCCGTGACGGTACTGCTATGGAGCTCAATCGATCCAAAAAAAATCGCTAGACCACCGCCATCGGATTCAGTGCCTTGCGTCTGATTGGTCGAAATTGTTGAAACGTGAACCGCTACTTCACTTCGAATTGCAAAGATGCCACCGCCGTAGCTGAACCTTGCTGCGGTTGTATTGCCAGTGATCGAACTGTTGACGATGGAGATGTCCGCGGTGTCGACTGCCATCGCCCCACCGGAGGCGCCAATGCCAGACGTTGAATTGAAGGACAAATCACTCTCAAACACTGTCACCGAACCGGTCGAAAAAAGTGCTCCACCATCCGAATCAGTTCCAGTGGTTTGATTACGAAGCACTCGACTACGATCGATCGTCAAGCTTGCGGAGGTCCAAACCCCGCCACCGTCTGCTTGCCCCTGATCTGTCTGGTTTGCCGAAATGGTTGAGCCGACGATCGACAGTTCGGATCCGGACGAATAGATCGCGCCTCCTCGCGATCCCACTCCTGCAGTCCGATTCCCCGTAACCAAGCTGTCAATGATCGTTAAGGATCCATCAGCAACAAACAGACCGCCACCTGGACTGTCACTTCCCTCGGTCAGATTGCCCGCAACAGAACTTCGCCGAATCACCACATCGCCAGGGGCGGCAAACACCCCACCTCCTGCTGTCCCGCTGCCTTGCGTTTGATTGTTTAGCAGATCGACATGATCGAGGCTCAGGGTTCCCGCCGAGGCGAACCGAATCCCGCCTCCGCTGTGATTGGTATCAGCGCTCTGCTCTACCGTGCGACCACCTGTCAAAGTCATCCCGCGGAGAGTCAGATCACCATCGTCGCTTGAAAAACCGATAATCCGAGAGGCTCCACCAGCATCAATCGTCAATCGATCTTGCCCGGGACCTTCAATCGAAACTGAATCGGTCGCCTGCAGTTGCCCCAAGACGAGGTCGATTCGAGCCGGTTCAGCAAACCGCACGGAGTCGAATGAGATCGTATCCGGTCCTAGATCGGCGTTTGCGCGCTCGAGCGCTTCTCGAAGGCTGAGTTGGCCATCCCCGGCATCGACGACATCCAAGTGGGTCGTCACGACAATAGCAGCGAGAACTCGTCGCGATTCCAATGCCTCCAGGCGCAGGGGGCGACGCGACTTAACGTTTTGGCGAGAGCATTGATTGCGACGATTCCGTCTCATTGCAACAAAGTGTACCCCGATTTAGCTCCGCATCTTGGCTGCGAAACCCGCTTCTAAAGTGCTACGCCCACTCGTTAACGCAAGACCCCGCTTGCTTTCAGCAACACCAGCGGACCGAATTGTACCATCCTCGAAATTGCCTACCGGCAGGGGAACTTGGACGTCCCCGGTCAAAAAACGGTTCCCGCTGGAACTTTGTAATTTTGTGCTTACCCGTCAAAGCTTTCGTTCGCTTGGCTGCGCCGCGAGTCCTGGCCCGGAAACCGGCGAAGGCTTGACCGACGGTCTCCGAGCATCGATTCAATCTCAACAAGACTGGCGGCGACGGTGCCGCAGATCGCTAAGACGCTAAGCTGCTAAACGCGCTACGGCAGTTCGACCGATTTCAAAGTGCTGCCGGCATCACTTTGAGCGACGACCAAAGCGTGGGTGTCATCCAACTTGTCTAGCTGAACAATTCCTTCCCAGGCATCGACCGTCTCGTAACTTTGTCCTGCCGCACCGCCACCACTGACGCGTTCGGTCAAACCAGTGTTCTCAGCCAAGCGATCAGTGCTAATTTTCATCACGCCGCGAGCACTGTTGGCCATCAAGACGTAATCCTTCCCGTCCTTGTTATAGACAATCATATCGAGTGGTCGATTTCGGTTACCCAGCTCGGCCACGGTGGTTCCTGTTACCTTCGTTTCACTCTCCAATTTGGCGATCGGGATTTTGACAAGAGGAGTGCAGGTGTAACCGGCTAACAGACTGGCTTCGCCGCCAATGTTAAATGGAACGAACGTCTGAATCGGAGCGTAATCTTCGGAACGCCCATGGGCCGCGTGAAAGATTTCGACACGAATCCCAGCGGCTGATTCATTAAACGGAAAATCAAATTCGCGAACAGCGCTAGGAGAATCCCCGGCGGCTAAACCTGCAACCAGCACCCGCCCAGCGGTATAGGCAACATCGGTAATCGAACTGTCTCGCGGATTTCGTCGGCGACGACCTTCGGTGACCTTGTCTTCCGGTGCATTGGAAAGAGCGACCGAGGCGTGGGGGATCTTGTCAAGATTCAAAACCGAGACCGTTCCATCCGCTGTAACTTTCGCGATCCCAAATGTGCCACCAGCAGCGACCGACAAAAAAGCGTTCCCGGTTTCGGGATTGACAGCCAAGTCCACGATTGTGGCATCGTCAGTCCCAAAAGCGGCTGCCACCTTGCCAGTCAAGTCATCCACCTCAAAATCCGACCCTGCGTTGTTTTGTTGATCGTCCGTATTGATGGCGTAAACCTTGGCAGCTTTTGCATCACCAACGAACAGCACACTGGAAGGACCAAACGATAAGGGCCCGGCGGATTCAAGATTCACTTGGCCTGGTGTCAAACCGTACAACTCCGCCGCATCCGAAGATGCTGGATTCACCAACGACAACGCAACGCAGCCAACGAGAAAAGATAATGCAAGTGAACAACGCATTCGCGGATTCCTTTTCGGAAAGGGTTTTAACGGGTCACCTGAAACGGGCAACCGACCATTTGCAAAACAGTTCATGTCTCATGAGGCTGCCGCTCCAGCACCTGCAAAGATGCAATTCTTTAACGGAGGAAAAAGCCAAGCTTCGAACCGCTACTGTCGTGATTCGAAAAACCCGGCTTCGAACGACGAAGCACCACGAGATTCTAGACAGTGTATCGTTTTTTAATGCCTGCCACGACCAATGAGCTCCATTCGCAGCCCAGCCGGCAAACCGACGAGGAACAACCACAAGGCCGGTCAAAACCGAAGGATCTTCACCATCAGGAGGGATGTCATGTGGGCCGTGTCACGAAACGTGCGAAACAACCGACTGCCACGGCCGTTGTAGGCCCCGATGCCCCCGTAACTAATCACTAATTACGGGCAACTGGCAGGCAACGCGATCACCTCAACGCGATCACCTCAACACGATCACATCGGGGCGATTCGACGTGACCCCATATCAGTGGTGAGCACGACGTGGGCGTCAAACGCCTTACGAATCAGTTGATGCTTGATCGGCTGGCAACTCTCCACGTCCCAGAGGTCCTCAAACTCCCATGGATCGCTCTGCAGATCGTAGAGTTCGCCTATTTGCTTGTCATGATACAGACACAACTTGTGCGTCTTAGTCCGATACATAGTGCCAAAGGTACCGCTTCCTCCGGTGAAGTGAGGATCAAGGGCGTCGAAGTATTCACAGCGAACGAAGTCCCGCGTCGGATGCGGCTGTCCGCGCATCGCAGGGAGCAAGCTGTTTCCCTGCATGTAGTCTGGGCGTTCTAGTCCCGCCAGTTCCATCAAGGTCGACGTCAGGTCAAGCAGTTCCACCAGTTCGTCATTGACAAGCCCTGATTCGATTTTCCCAGGCCAGGAAAAAATAAGTGGCACACGCACCAAGCCCTCGTAAAAGCGACAGCCCTTGAACATCAATCCGTGATCACCCAGGGATTCACCGTGATCGCTGGTGAAGATGATTGCGGTGCGATCGCGTTGGCCCGTTTCCTCGAGCACGGAAAGGATTCGCGCGAACTGATCGTCGATCTGCGCGATCATGGCGTAATACAAAGCTTGAACCCGGAATGCATCATGTTCTTCGGGCGTGCGTATCTCATCCTGGAAATCGAGTGATTTCAACTTGTGGTTTTGCTGCTGCAAATCGCTGGGGCGAAAATGAGGTCCCGGCATCTGCTCGGGATCGAAGCGGTCGGCGTAAACCTTGGGCGGAATAAAGGGGGGATGCGGATCGTAGATATTGACGTTCAGCAGCCACGGTTGCTGCTGCTGAGCGGCAGCCGTCACAAAATCGATCGCGCAATCACTGGCCCAAGTGGTCTGATGCAAATCGGAGGGAACCCGATCTTCACTTTCTCGCAACGCATCGAGATCCCCACCCCGATCTCGGACCCAATCGGCATAGTGATGACCGCTCTGCCAATCATCACGCGGAGCATGGCTGAATTTCCAATAGTCGAAACCGTCATCAAGGCGCGGTTCCGTACGATGGCCAGCGCTCTGCAGATGAAACTTCCCGATCAACCCACAGTGGTATCCAGCATCGGCGATCAAACGCGTGATCAGCGGAGGATACCCGGGAAAGGACTCGTTACCATTGCGAGTGTTGTGCAAACGGGACGGATACAATCCCGTCATAAAACTGGAACGACTCGGGGTGCAGATCGGACTTTGGCAAAAGGCATGCGTAAAAGCGACCCCACCCTCCAGCAAACGATCAACCACTGGGGTGGAAACGTGTGGATTGCCAAGTGCAGCGATCGTGTCGAATCGCTGCTGGTCGGTGCAGTACCAAAGGATGTTGGGGGGCGTTGTAGTCAGTGGTTCAGTGCCGATCGTCGTTCGGGTTACAGAAAAAACAGTCGCGTCGCTTGATGAGTGCCGTACTCGAGATGTCGATTTTCTGTTTCGGGCACAGCAAATCAGGATGATCGACAAGCCGCTGAACGACAAGAACCGGCAGATCCGTCGCCCGAAGTCGATTTCGTCACCAAAGTACGTTCGCCGCATGAATCTTCGCGGCTCACGCGGAACACTACATCCAATCAGAACTTCGTCGTACAGCGCAAAACCGCGAAAATGAGGAACGTCGCCGCTTCGCGAAACACCGCAGCACTTCGACTCCGACACCCGCGAGCATGATGCTTAATGATCGAGAGAAGTCTCGTTGGCTGCCCGGTTATGCTGCTCGCGTAGTTGGTTCATCGTTTCGATGATTGCACGCGATTGAAACTTGATCGCTTCTTTTTCGGACTTGGCTTTGAGTGCTGCGAGGCCTTTCTCCTGCAGTTCGTTGACCTTTCGCCAATCCATCATCCAGTTGTTTTGACTGGCCGCTTCCCGAAGCTCTTTCACCTTCTCTCCCAGCGATTCGTACAATGCCCGTGTCGCGGTTGCATCGCCGCTTCGGTATGGACCTTTGCCGCCAGATGCAGGTGCGGATACGCTCCCGCTGCCTCCGGTGCTCGCCTGCACCAAACAAGTAACGGCCGAGATAACCGCCAAAATTACAGCCACGACGACCAGCCCCCAAGACTGCATGACGGCAAACAGACCAGCGACGATGAGGCAAATCACGGCGCCTGCAATCATGAATGGGGAAACAGAGGAGTTGCCTCTTCTGGTCTTCGGCCTAGCACGTCGGGACTCGATTGTGGGCGGGTTCTTCACACGCACCACGACCACGGTTGTGTTGTCAGGACCACCACGTAGATTCGTCAAATCGACGAGCACCCGAGTCGCCATCTCTTCCGGCAGGCAGTCCATCAGAGTGCCGATTTCATCATCTTCAACAAGCCCAGTCAGCCCGTCGCTGCAGAGCAGGAAGCAGTCATTCGGCTTGACTTCGAACGGGCCTTCTACGTCGATTTCAACAGAAGCATTTGGACCGAGCGATCTGGTGATCACATTCTTCGGGATCGCAGCGCCCCACACACTGTTGCTGGAGTGCCCGCTGGCCTCCATCTCCCAAACCAGCGAGTGATCGAAGGTCAACTGCTCGATCAAGCCACCCCGAAGTCGGTAAACACGCGAATCACCGACGTGTGCAACCACTGCTCCAGCGGGCAAGATCGCCAACGCGCTGGCGGTCGTCCCCATATTATGGAATTCCGCATTGCTTTGCCCGCGTTGGTGGATGGCTGCATTCGCTTCCGAGACAGCGGAACGCAACGCCTCGATCGCATCGTCACCAGTGCCACGAAAATAGTGCATGGCGATTTTCTCGGTCGCCATCTCGCTGGCCAACTCACCAGCAGCATGTGCCCCCATCCCGTCGGCGACGACGAACAAATGTCCCCGCGACGCGAAGCGTTCAGCACTTGTGGAAGGCAAACAAGCAGAGGAATCCTGGTTGTTGGCGCGGCGCATACCGACATCGGTCAATTCGGAAAATACGATTCCGGAATTCCAGGCGTCCGACACCAATACAGACTTTAATTGAGAGTTGTGCGAAATTCGTCAAAACGCTTCATCGAGCCCACACAAACGAGCTCAAACGTTGATCGCTTTTCCGTATGATACAAAAGCGAGGGGCCAAATGGCACCACTATTCGTTTGTTTCGGTAGTCGAGCCCTACGAAGCCTCTTCGGAGTCGCCAAATTTGGCGGAACTGCCCCATTTGTCGCCGAACACTATTTCGTGAACCGGCAAGCGAACTCGAGGACCACTCTCTCGCTCCTTCAGTTCCTCGGCCGACTTCCCTACCGGCTCACTCAAATCTGGATATCCGACCGCCAGAGCGGTTTGTGGCTCGTATCCTTCCGGGATCTCGTACTCGTGCCGGATCTTACTGAGATTTACCCCGCCCATTTGATGAACCTGCAATCCCAGAGCCGTCGCCTGCAACGCAAAGTGGGCAGAGGCTTGGCCCAAATCGTGCAGTGCGACACGATTTGGCTTGCCACCTCGCTTGAATCGCGTGTTAATTACCGTCAGCACCAACGCACCAGCCTGCTCGGCCCAGGTTTGGTTCGCCTCCATTAGGCACATCAGCATCCGTTGAAAGGAATCGCTATTTTCGCGTCGTGACAGCAGGAAAGACCAAGGCTGCTCGTTATAACTGCTAGCCGCCCACCGAGCAGCTTCGAAACATTGCCCCAACTTTTCCGATTCAACAACGCGTGGCTCAAAACGATAGGGACTCCAACGATCAGCGATTGCGTTCAATACTGGGTGTTCGACCGGGTTGAGCGACATAAACGTGAGAGCTCCAATGGTTGGCTGGCTGCGGACCCGCGATGTTCATTTTTACCGCAGGATGAGCGGGTCGAGTCACGACGCACACCAATGCCCAACAGCAGACAGCAAATTCAAACAGCGAATAGCGGACGCATCCAGGAATAAAATAGTGACAGATTGTAGCACCTTGTCCAAATGGGCAACGTTGACGACTGAGCAGCGATGCAGGCGGGTCGCCAAGGCGGCAACCACAATCACCGAGGCTGCGGAAGAATTGGTATCGCTTTGCGAAAGCGAGCAGCGCGTAGATCCGGCGGATACGCTGGGAGCTGAATTAGTGCCATTTTGCGCGGCATTAAAATTCATCGGCCAACGCGGCCCCAAGATTCTTCGTGATAAACATCACGGAGTTTCTGGGCGGCCGCTCTGGATGTGGGGCGTCCAAAGCACCGTCCAGCGGGCTCCCCTGGGGACGGTCTTGATACTCGGAACCTGGAATTACCCGCTCCTACTGGTTGGCACGCAAGCCGCACAAGCACTCGCGGCCGGCAATCAGGTAATCATCAAGCCGGCCATCGGATCTGAACAAGTCACTACCAGAATGGTGCAAGCGTTCCACGATGCCGGCGTTCCCGAGGCAGCACTCCGGCAGATCGATTCGTCGACCGAATCAGCCATCGCAGCGATTGACCAAGGTGTCGATTTAATTGTGCTGACCGGTGCCGCGGCAACCGGACGCAAAGTCATGGCGCAAGCGGCTGCATCATTAACGCCGACCATCATGGAACTCTCGGGCTGTGACGCTGTGATTTTGCTGCCCGATGCCGATTTAGACCGTGCGGCGGAAGCAATTCGCTTCGGAATCAACGTCAACAGCGGGGCAACGTGTATTGGCCCACGGAGACTATTAGTATCGAATGCCATGGCCGATTCTTTCGCGGAGGCACTCCATTCGCGACTCGCCAACGCCGAGCCGATGATTGTGCATCCTTCAGCCCGAACCGCCGTTGCCGATACCCTGCAAACAGCCCTTCGACAGGGTGCGACCGATCGATTCAAAGTGGTCGATACCGACCGGATCCGCGATTCTGGTCAAATGCTTCCTGTGGTGCTGGATCACGTTCATCCCGAGCACGAAGTGGCCTCGGCTGACCTATTTGCCCCAATTGCCTCCATCATCCGCGTCGATCAGGTTGACCAAGCCGTCAAAATCGTCAACGAATGCCCTTATCGTCTGGCAGCATCCGTTTTTGGACCGCCGAAGTTGGCTCAGACGGTCGCTGCTCGGTTACAAACAGGCGGGGTGACCATCAACGACTTGATCATGCCGACCGCAGATCCGCGATTGCCCTTCGGCGGCCGCGGGCGAAGTGGGTTCGGCGTGACGAGGGGCGAAGAGGGCTTGCTGGCGATGACGACCCCAAAAGTGGTCAGTCGGCGGCGGGGCCGACATGCTCTACACTTAGCGCCGAGACGCGAGGAAGACACCGAGGCCTTGTTCGCACTACTACAAATACTTCATGCTGGCTCGTTGCCGCAAAAACTCGCTGGCATGAGGCGGATGATCAGGTCCCGGAAAAAATAGACAGGCGTTAGCGGAACGTCTGGTGGAAGTCCCAGCCGGCGGAACATGCCCGCAAAAGACTCAAGCCACAACGTTCAATGATCGAAACTTCCATGGAATTGGAAACTACAAGGGAACGCGAAACATGATTGCTCCAAAACCAGGTTCAACACACACCGTGGTCATCGGCAGCGGTCTGGCCGGCCTCTCCTCCGCGTGCGTACTCGCAGCGCGAGGTCACCGAGTGACCCTACTGGAGAAAAACGAATGGGTCGGCGGCAAAGCAGCTGTCCACCAAGCGGAAGGTTACCGCTTCGACATGGGCCCCACGATCCTGACGCTGCCGAGCGTACTGCGGCGGATCTTCGCGGAGGCTGACCGCGATGTCGATGATTACATCAAAATGGTTCCGCTCGACCCGCAATGGCGTTGCTTCTTCGACGGCGACCAAGCCGATGGGAGTGATCGAAGCGTGCTCGACTTGGTAGCCGACGTCGATCAGATGAAGCAGCACATCGAGAAATTCACCAATTCTGCTCGCAACAGCGAAGGCTACGCTCAATTCATCGAGATGAGCGAACAACTCCACAATGTTTCCGATCGCTTCTTCTTTTGGCGTAGCGTCGGTGGCTTGGCAGACACGATGGAAGTTGGTGGTGCCTTTTCGCCCGCCGTGCTGAAAGATGTCCTGTCGCTGCGAATGGGTCGAAGCGTCGCCTCGGTCGTCCGATCGCACGTCCCGGAAAAACGCGTCGCTCAGATGATGGATCACTTCACCCAATACGTCGGCTCATCACCCTATGCGTCACCAGCAGTGTTGTGTGGCATCGCTCACATGCAAACCGAAGAAGGGATCTGGTATCCGATCGGTGGGACCCGCGCGGTTCCCGAAGCCTTGGGCCGGCTGGCGGAGGAGCTTGGCGTCGAGATCCGAACAGGGGTCGATGTGATGCGAATCCAACTCGAAGGCGGAGCCGTCAGTGGCGTGGTCACTGCCGGAGGCGAAACGATTGAAGCAGACGCCGTTGTCAGTAATTGCGATTCGGTCCGAACCTACCGCGAACTTCTAGAAGGAACTGACGTTTCCGAGAAGTTTGAGAAACGCAATCGACATATTCCCGCTTGCAGTGGTGTGGTGCTGTACCTCGGACTCGACCGCCGCTACGAACAACTGCTGCACCATAACTTCGTCTTCTCAAAAGATCCGGAAGAAGAATTTGATTGGATCTACGATCGTGGAGAACCAGCGCCCGATCCTAGTGCCTACGTCTGTGCTCCCTCGATCAGTGAATCTGCAGTCGCGCCAGAGGGTGGCGAAGCGCTCTACATTCTGGTGCACACCCCTTATCTCCGAGAGCGGCATGATTGGAAAAAAATGCTGCCGGAGTATCGCGAGGTAATCCTGGATAAGCTTGAGCGAACCGCCGGACTTGAGGGTCTGCGCGATTCGATTCGATACGAGTCTTCGTTGACCCCGGAAGGGATCCATAACCGATATCGGGTCCTCAATGGCGCTATCTACGGACTCGCAAGCCACGGCAAATTCTTGGGAGCGTTCAAGCCTGCGAACCGTCGCAAAGACGTGCAAGGCTTGTACCTCACAGGTGGCGCGGCACATCCAGGCCCCGGCATGCCGATGGTCATGATGAGCGGGTGGATTGCCGCTGATTCGCTCGATAGCGACCGAAAATAGCCCCGCTTTAGCAAACGCGAGAGCCGGCTTTGACAGACTCGAGAGCCCGCTTTGGCAAACGCTACAGACCGCTTTGGCAGACTCGAAAACTCTGCCAGCGAAGTCCCGAGTCAGCTAGCGTGCTGACGGACGCTCAGTAAATTGACGAAGCGGCGCTGAGGAACAGGCGGGCTGTCGAAAGGCGGTTAGCTTGATGAACTGCCTTTTGTGCTTGCATGCGTCGCAACTGTTTCTTTGACACTGCTTGATCCTACCAGCGTCAAACCGCTTGCGGGTTAGTAACGCACGTTCAAACCGACGACAGCAAAGTGTACGTCGAGTTCGGTGGTGACCGATGACCCCGGGATTGTGGCGCCGGGAACAATGTAGGGTCCGGTCGAACCAAAATCGAACATATAGTTATACGCCGCGCTCAGGCTTGCGTTCGCGTTCAACGCGTAGGAACCGCCAACCGCCACCATGTGTTGAAAATTCAACGGACTGCTGACGTTGAAGAACGTCGCGTCGTCATCAAAAAGATCGGTTGAATAGTAATAGCCGACCCGCGAGATCAAGTTAGGAGTCAATTGGAATTGAGCTCCTGTTGAAACGGAACAAACATCTTTCCAACCCAATCCATTGGCGGCACCGTTTGCTTGGTAGGTTGCCGGATCACCGAATCCTTCAGTCCAGTTGTAACCGACGTAGCGAACGTCAAGCGTCAGTAACACGTACTCGAAACCTTTGTAGCCAAGTCCACCACTGACAATCATGGGCAGATCGACGTCCACTTTATCCGTCCTCGGTGCTCCATTTTCGTCTTCGCCGAAGTATCTGAAATCTTCATACCACGTCGGTGACTTAATATTCGCACCAAATTCCCAGCACGCGTTGTGCAGGTAATGGAATCCAATCTGTGCCCCGAGTCCCCAGTGGTAACGAGTCCCGTCTCCCCGCGGATAACTTCCGTCACCGTTGGCAGCCACGAGTGAATTCTCATCTAGCGTGACCTTGCCGAGTCCGACAACAGGCCCTGCTGCAATCGAAAGGCGATCAGTCAATTGGAGAGCAAAGTTCGGATTCAATTGGTAGAAACAGGCTTCCGATTTGACCCCACCGACTCCTGTACCACCGGCCGATAGCGGTTGTCCGAGAATCGGATTGCTTAAATCAGCTCGGAAATTGGATGAAAACCCTGCCACTCCCGCAATTCCAATTCCGAACTTCACGTTGGGATTGCGGGTCTGGTGCACCCAAGCAATGGTCGGTACCGGCGAGGCACCATTCTCCGCATCGCTCGATCCAGATCCGACAGCAGGGAAGGTGGAAGACAACTCATAATTTGAGTACAGCACTTCGAATCCGAACGCTAACTCATCGCAGGGTAGCTGGCTGATGGTCGCTGGATTCCAGATCATCGACCCGATCGACTCGATCGCAGTTCCCGTCGTCGCTCCGGCCATCCCACGGTTCACTGCTCCACCGGCCGGAAGCAGAACCCCCTGCCCAATCGCAGGGTTGCAAACGGCCGCATGGTTGGAAACGACAATTCCGAGCGTCCAAAGTACAGCGACTTTGATCAATCTGCGATAAATAGGCATTCGTTACCCCCCCAAAACAACCGATATTCGACTTATTTTCTCCCACTCGCGACGGGAGATTTATTCACGTACATCAAGCTGGCATCGGCAAGCTGCTCGCATTTCCTCCAACTTTAGATCGCCAAAGTTATTTTTTGCGGAATTACGACGGGCAGAGTAAACGACCACATTCGGTACGTGCTTCCCCAATGAACTGCGATCTTTTGAAGCCGGAAATCACTGAAAAGAACGCTGGTAGCACCAGGCATGCCCCCACAGGTCATTTCACCCCACGTCATTTTCACGCAACCTGACTGGCTCTTGATTTCCCCCCCAATTCCTGCCCAAACCACGAGCGTTTGAAACCAATCACGATCCCCATCCCCCCACGGCACGCCAGACGGTGAAGTCCGCTGAGTCGCATACTTTCAAGCGGATCAGCTCGATAACCACGGGTCTGGCTAAGATTCGTTAACCTATGGGACGAGAGCTGATAGGTGGGGTCGTTCGCAAATCTCTTCCATCCAAACCAACTGCTTTCTAGACTATGACAGGCGGAGATCTCGTGTGGAAGAAATTGGGAGCGGCAGATGGCACGTTTGGTTTACGTTTTTTGGGGCGCAACGTTGCTCTTTCTGACTGGTCCTGTCCAAGCCCAGCGGAGAGTTCGAGGGCATGTCTATCTGCCTCCAGCGTCGGGCGCGACCGTCTTATCGACACATTTGCACGCCCAGGGTGTGCGTGCGGTGGCGATGGGCGACTTTTTGGAGTCCGCGGCAATCGCCAGACGGATCAACCTGAAGTCGGACCGAATCGCCATGGAAAACTCGATTCTGTGGGTAGAAACCTATTTTGAGCGGCGGCGGTTGAATCGCGAGTATCGCGACGAAGAGCGGTTGGACTATCAGGAACGCAAACTCGTGGTTGGTCGCTATAACCACAAGCGGATCGAACAATCCGATCCCGGCGGCGACCTTGCTGGCGGAATCAACTTCATGATGGGCCGCTTAATCGCTGACCCGAATGCCTACCGCGGCATCTTTTTGGGCCAGGTTCCCGACATCGACGGCGCCGATTTTTCGCTTTCATCCGATGACCTTTCCCATGTCCTTCTGCAGCAAACCGGTGGGTCCGAAGGTGCGCGAACGATGCGTCCCACCGACCCCGAGCTGGTAGGCGAAACTTGGCCCGGCGTGTTCATGCGACCTGAGCTGGAAATGCAGCGAATTAATTACGATCAAGTGCGACAGAAGGCGTTAAAGGAAATTCGCGATAATGACCAGTTGTCCATCGTTACCCTTGAAGCAGTGCAACGGTCACTCGGCGAGTTGCAGACAAAGTTCGATGAAATCTACGTCTGGGCAAGAATGAAAGGTACGATCGATATCGCCACCTTTTCCCACTCGCGACAAGCTGGCGAAAATTTCTTCCGCGCTCAAGCAGCGGGAACACTCCGCGCCTTTGCGATGAACAGCCCGGATAGTTATTCGGATCAGCTGCGATTCGACGGTGACACCTTGACCGATTTGCTGAGACACTGCTCTCAACACCAGCTGGAATTCGCCGATCCTGAGCCAGGCGACGAATCGACCTACGCGTCTGTCTATCAGCAGATGCGTCAGCTGTACCTTGAATTTGTACCGAACGAGCCTGACTTCTAGTCCATGCCACGGAGTCGTCGCCCCGTAACCACTGGTGTTGACCAGATTAAGCGGTGTCGATCGGAATCGATTGATTGAACTCTTTTCTGCTACTGCCTTCCCTGTTCGAACCCAACTTTTCCGCCGATGCCAATCCGAATCACTATTTTGTCGGGTGACCGGCAAGGTCAGCAGCTAGAGTTCGACCGAGAAGCGATTGAAATCGGCGATCAACCGTCCGATGACATCAGTTTTGACGTAACAGCGAACCCCGGCATCCGTGATCGTCGCGTCACATTGAAATGGCAAAACGGCGGCTGGTCTGTCGTTTGTGGCAGTGTGATGCCGATCTTCTTGAACCAAGATCTAGTCGAAGATTCTGCCGACTTGAAGTCGGGCGATTTCTTGCGGATGTCACACGAGGGTCCCGATTTATCTTGCGAATTCATCAGCAAGCTGTCACCCATCGCCACGGTCAAACCCGCAAGTCGTGATACGGCATCAGCCCCGGCTAATCCAGCATCAGTCTCGCCAACACCCGCCCCGGTTTCTCCAACGACAACAACCTCATCTGCGAGTGCGGCTGCGACCAGGGATCCCTTTCCCGCAGCGTCGGAACCGGCATCGGCTGCTGACCCTGAACCTTCTGGCTCACCCAGGTTTTCAACAAACCAAATCTTTGCAGCGGTAGGGACGCTAGGATTTTTGATCGTCGTGATGCTGGGGACCCAGTGGGCGGCTTCTCGAACGTCCAAACCGCAGGCAACCCGTCCAAGTTTGGTTCCCTTTGGCGTCCTTGTCGTCAAAGAAGGCAAACAACTATTTTGGCGTCCCACCCTGACCCAGGCTGATTCGCGAGATCGGTTTTCGTTAGACGAGGACGCACCACCGACAATGACGATCGATGAAGCGACCGGCACGATTCGTTGGCAAACCACCGAATCGGATGGACCGGGCGAATACCGTTGCCAACTAACTGTTCGCCGAGGTGATGCATCCGAACAACAGGACTCTCAGTGGCTAGAGATCAAAGTAGATGAGATCAACCGACCGCCAGAGCCAGAGACGGTGCCGGTTCAAACCGTCAATCTGTTAGAGCAACAAGATTTCAGTATCACGCTGACCGCGAAGGATGCTGACCTGCCAGCTCAGGCATTGGCCTTCCGCCTTGGGGCAGGTGCGCCAGAAGGTGCTCAGCTCGATCCGAACACCGGGGTGCTTACGTGGCGAATTGATGATCAATCTGCGAATCGTGAGATCACGATTCCGTATCAAGTCGATGATGGTTCCGGCGAGCAAGGGACGCAGGGCCTTGTCCGCATTCGTGTAATCAAACCTGATCCCTGGCAAGTAGCCGAGACACAACTGCGGGACTGCATCTACTTGGTCGTCACCGAAACGATTCCCGGTAAGTTACTGGTCCCTCTCGGGACTGCCTGCGCGATCGACGACAACCGCTTGCTTACCACCGCTTCGGTTGCCCACGGCATCAACGACGCTCGAGGCAGAGGTTGGAAAGTATTCGCGGCAGACACGCGCAACCTGGATCTAATCGATCCCCAAGGCATTGAGATTGAGGAAGTCCAAACCCACGCGGCCTATCTCAAAGCCGAATCGATCCAGAACCCACAGCAGCGTGGACTGCAACAAGCTTTCTTTGATCTCGCTATTCTGAGTACGAAGCAATCCTTGCCAAACCAGTGCACCCTGGCCGAACTTGAGAAGACAGTCAAGAAAGACCAAACGGTCGCTTGCTTTGGTTTTGCAATCGAAGGTGAATCGTTGTCCCAATTTGATTCACTCGATCCACAGTTCACAAAGATCAAATTGCTTGACGTGGTCCCACCACCGAATGAATCAGGGATTCAGGGCCGCCCACCGTTTTTGCTGCAACTACTTGGAGACCTGCCTTTCCAGCCATTTGGTAGCGTGGTCGTCAATCAGCAAGGCGAGCTGCTGGGGATCTATGCATTTGAAGGCGAGATCCCCAAAGACATCGATTCAGAGCCGGTGCATTATGCGGTTGAAAGTGTGCACGCACAGGCTTACCTCAGTCAGCGCGGGCTGGACTTGTGGATCAAAACAGAACCAATCAAACCAAGAGATGAGAATCCGTGAATCGCCAACCAGCCAATTCAAGCAACGATTCAGCTGAGGGGCCGGCTATTGGAATCGATCTGGGCACGACTTACTCGGCCGTCGCATGCGTGGATGACACCGGCAAACCTTACTGTTTGCCGAACTTAGAAGGTGACATGCTAACACCGACAGCCGTGCTAGTTGACGATCATGCGATCGTGATCGGTCGCGAGGCGGCAATGGCAGCAGCCATGGAACCTGATGACTTTGCAGAGTGCTTCAAACGTGACGTCGGATCACCGGTTTATCGACGTGGCATCCGCGGGGTCCACGTTCCACCACAGATTCTGAGTGCCTTCGTCCTCGAGCAACTCAAAGAAGATGCCGAGCGTCGACTCGGTAGCATCCAACGGGCGGTGATAACGGTTCCCGCATTTTTTGATGAAGCCCGTCGCAAAGCAACGCAAGACGCGGGCCGCATGGCGGGACTCGAGGTCCTGGATATCATCAACGAGCCGACCGCTGCCGCCTTAGCGTACGGCTGCCAACAAGGAATGCTCGATGCCAACGGCGCTACCTCAGACGGCCCAACTCGCATCTTGGTATATGACCTCGGTGGAGGTACGTTCGATGTTACCATTCTGGAAATCGACGGCAACAAATTTCGCGCCATCGCCACCGACGGAGACGTCCAGCTAGGCGGGAAAGACTTCGACGAACGCATCGCCCAATATCTTGCCGAGCAGTTTATCGAACAGCACGGGATCGACCCACGCAGCGATCCTCGCGATGCAGCTCAACTTTGGATCGACGCCCAACGCATCAAACACACCCTGTCGCAGCGATCTCGCACCTCAGCGGTCGTCTTTCACGCCGGAGTTCGATTGAACGTCGAAATCACGCGAGAGAAATTCGAGCAACTCACCCGTGACTTGTTGGAAAGGACCGAAACGACAACGTCCCAAGTCACGCGAGAAGCAGGTTTGACTTGGGAGGATCTCGATCGCGTGCTGCTGGTAGGCGGTTCCAGCCGGATGCCAGGCGTCACGGATATGCTACAGAAAGCAACCGGCCATGAGGTCGACTGCTCCTTGTCGCCTGACGAAGCCATTGCCAAAGGAGCTGCCCTCCATGCAGCAATGCTGACTCAACAAGGCAAGACAAAAGTACCGCAAATTGAATTGATCAACGTCAACTCGCACAGCCTCGGAATTCGCGGCGTCGACATGCAAACGAAGCGACGGATCAACGCTGTCATGATCCCAAAAAATACGCCACTGCCATGCAAAAAGGTAAAGGTCTTCACCACGGCCGAACAAAATCAACGGAGTGTCAAAGTGGTCGTTCTGGAGGGTGAAAGCCACCGCCCGGAAGATTGCATCCAACTTGGCGATTGTGTCATTCGCGATTTACCGGAGGGGCTTCCGAAAGGCTCAAAGATCGAAGTCACCTATCGCTACCTACCCGATGGCCGAGTGGCGGTTTCGGCTCGAATGCCCAACACAAGACAATCGGCACAAATCAAGATCCAACGTTCCGATGAAGCGGAATTGGAAGATTTAGATTCGTGGCGGCAACGCCTCACATCCTCCGAGACCATTGAGCCTGCAACCGGCAACACCCCACAAGCTGAAGCTACCAGCACGCCAAACAAGAACGACCTGGGCAGTGTGCTCCGACGACTCGATCAACTCTACATGAAAGTTGGTCTCGCCGCGGTGCGGACCACGGTACCCAACAATCTGCAAAAGACGCAACAATCAGCCCAGGAAACTCAAGCAGCTTTTCGCGCGGCATCGGCGGCTCTCGATAAAGCCGAACAAGACAATCAAAACCCCCCGACCCGTGCCGATGCGGTGAGGTTCGGCGCCGTCCGGGCGAAGGCGAAAACCAAGTTTGAACAAACCGAATCACGAGCAAATTTCAGCTGCTTGTTGCTCGGCAGAGAATGCATCCAAAACGGCACCATTCCCAAAGCCGTCAAGGAACTTGCGGCAGAAATCAAAACGTTGCGAGCTCGCTTGGAATCATCTTGAACGGGAACTCTGCTGAGGCCGAGCGAGGCATTTAGGGTGCGGGTGAATTCGCGTCAAAGACGACCCTGCATAGCCCCAAGCAAACTAAATTTCAGCGGCGGACATTCAATGCGCCGGACATTCAATGCGCCGTGACGCCTTCATTGCCGCGGCCGGAAAGTCATTCAGTTTGCATCCAGCAGTTCGCTGTCAACTTCGAGGCGTTCGCGATCGGCATCAGTCACGCGACCACCAGAGCACTGCAGGCAATCGAAATTACTTTCACCTCGACACTGGTGGCAGATCTGCTTGAAGTTCTTGTCACCATAAATCGCTTCGCCAGTCACTTGGTTGATAGCGAGTTGCACACGCTGCTTCACAACGATTGAACCACGCCGGCAGTTACCATAACCGCACGGAATGACCCCGCTTCCCTTGCAGCTTAGACACCAGCGATCTTGCACGACCGGCTCGCCAGCCACCGCGGATCTTGATTGGGGAAAAGGCAATTCAACGACACCAATGTTTTCGTGGCGGAACCGCGGCCTGTCTGCGTCAAGCGAATAGTACCAACCACTCGACAACACGCTCGTCACTTTCTCCGTTTTAAAAAGTGCCTGTTCGAGCTTCACCCGTGCGTCAGCATCCAGCAAGCGGCCTTCACTAGTAGACGAGAGCAGCTGCCGCCCATTGTGAATCGCCACCGGAAACGCCTGAGGTGCGTCTTCCAGCGCCTGCGTTAGCTGAATGGCAGCAGAATCCCATTCACCTGCTTTGATCTTACAGATTGCCAAATTGTTGCGTGCTGCCGCCAACGTAACGCGATGACGTTGATCATCGCGAGCCTGTTGCTCTCTAATCCTTCGGATTACCTGCAGCAACAAACGCGCAGCTTCGTCTGTTTGATTGAGGCCCTCGCCCATGCAGACTGCGGCCCACAATCCAGCATAGGGGCTGTCGACATATCGCACGTGGCTTTTACGAAGCGGCACAATCGCCGGCGCAGGATCGGACTGAACCGCCGGAATCAATTTCACCGCTGACTGAAACTGCTCTGCATCGGCTCGATCATAAAGAAATGAAAGTAGCTTAGATTGATCCGCATCAGACAACTTGTCCATCTTCATCGAGGCTTTCCGGTCATCAATGGACCGACGAAACATCACAACCTCTGGGTCGACGTCGACGACCACTGCCTTGAAGGTGACACCGCTGATTGTCGTCCACGTGCGTTCCGTTCTCATCAGCGAAGATTCAGCCGCTGCTTCGACCTCCGCTGCTTCGACCTCCGCTGCTTCAGTTACGGAATCTACCGATTCATCCAGAGGCTCCCCCAGGTTGGAAATCGGTGGAGTAACCACCACGAACGGGTTTTCGCCCGGTATCCCATTATTCGGCGTCTCGCTGGGCGTCTCGTCCAATTCAGAATGATCCAGTTGGCCGAGCAACTGCTCAGCCCAAGCATCCACTTGTCTGTAACGTTCGATCGCCATCTCAGTATGATTTGGAAATTCTGCGGGCATCTTGTCGAGCTTCGCTGTCGCGTCAGCCAGCAGCACCGAATCGTTTTCACCACCCTCACTACGTGCGATGCGGCGTTCCACCTGCTGCAATATTGACTCTAACTGAATTAGCTTCCCAATAAATTTCGCATCATCAATTCGGCCGCGATGCGATTGCCAAGAGATGAACCGCTGACGAATTGTCCCGATCGAACGCTGCTGTGGTGGAGTCCTCGCCAACGATGCGTAATACTCGATCTCTTCCAGATCAAGCTCCGTCGGTGCCGACGAAATCGATCGAGCAATGAAGCGACTGAACTCTAAATCGGCATCACGCTGCGACGATGGCGGCACGCGTTGACTCGATCGCATGCCCGGTCCCGTCTCAGTGGAGTGTTTTCGCGATGTGCTGGCGTGACCGGGCAATGCGTTCCCCGACGGAACACGGCTCAGGCCAGCATCGGGACGAGTGACGTCATCGGGGGGCCAGATCATGGGCAACGCAAACAAACCAAGCAACATCAACACGAGAAACGCTGCACTGCCAACCATCGCTGTCACAACTAACCGCTTGCGGTCGTCTCGAACCTCAGGCAAGACAGCGGGCGGTGGCGGGGACAGATACGAGGATGGTGGCCCGAGGAGTGGCGATTCCACCGGGGGCTCCAGTTCTAGCTTCCCAATCCTCAGCTCTGGCGTGCTCGGTGTCAGATCGAGCAGGGCCGATTTCGATTCATCGGTTACCCCATCTTCGATGCCGTCTTGTGAATCGGCTTGTTCATTTCCACGAGCAACCGGACTAGAAACGTGTTGCGCTACTTCTGCAGCAGTCACCTCAGCCATTTTCAACAAGGTGGACCTCGCCCGCGATAGCTGCCCGAGAAGCCGCTGTGCATCATCCGCTTTCTCGCCGGCTGCGAATTTGCGAACGAAACTAATTTGCCGATCGGCCGCAGAACGGATCACCTCGGCATCCCGCTCACCCACATCCAGTCCAAGCAGGCAATCATTGGAAGCAGGCCGCTGATGCCGGGCAATGCCTAGCCAAAGATGTTGAGTATCTGGTCGGTCGCGTTGCGCCGTCAACCACGCTTCCTCAAACTCTTCCGCGAAGGTTCGCCAGGCAGCTTGAAGTTCCAAATCATCCGAATCCGACGGATAGCCCTGAAGCCTGGCCGCGTAGTCGAGATGTTCGTCATGACTCAGCAAGCAACGACGCGCACCATCAATCTGACCGCACAGTTCAACCAATTGTGGATTCTGCAACGCATTCGGTTCACGATGCAGATGGTCTAGCTGACGCTCCGCCGCGTGATCAATCACATCCGAGTTCAACTCCAAACGTGGCAAGCCGAGCAGACGATAATGGTCAGGCGGTTGATGATGAATCGCAATGCCGAGTCGACGGTGGCGCAAAACCGTTAAGTTGGCCATGAGTTGACGATGGTCTGCAGAGGTGTGTGATTGTCAAAAGACCAGTTCAAGAACCAATCCAAGACGTCCTTTTTGGAAGCCAGCATGCCAGCCCTTCAAGTCCGGCAGTCGCACCTATTTGTACCCGAACCCGGCAGTCACGCCCAGTTCTTGGTCACGCTCTCAGGATCGTGCCGCATCAAGTAACCTTGCTGTCTTTATCCCGCAGAATCCGCATTCCATGTCATTTCGCCAAGGGATCAAGCGGCCAAGCAGAAGCATCTTCCGAGAAGCCTCAAATTCGCCCCCACAGAGAGCAGCAGCGATTTGCTAAACTTTCGGATATTCCATTTTTCAGTTTCCGCCTCGGAGTCCGCCTTCATGAAATCTTGCTACCGATTCACGGTTGCCGCGATCATAATCTGTTTGCCCTGCTGCAACCCTTCTGCCACGTCGGCCGCCGACGCCCCAGCTTGGGAATCCGCCAATCCGATTCAACCAATCCCCGACCCACCACTCGGAATCCCTGGCGATAAAGAACTTCCCAGCAAGCTGACTGATCTCAAAAATCCTCCGACCCCGGAGACCGTTCGTCTCGGTCGATGGCTGTTCTTTGATGAGCGACTGTCAGCCGACAACACCGTTTCCTGCGCATCCTGCCATCGGCCAGAGAATGGGTTCTCTGAACCAACGCCGGTATCAACTGGAATCGATGGCCAAAAAGGTGGCCGTAAAGCTCCTTCCTTTCTGAATGCGGCTTGGGCAGCTAAACCAAATTTCTTCTGGGATGGCCGGGCCGCTTCATTGGAAGAGCAAGCGGGTGGACCAATCATCAATCCCATCGAAATGGGAATGAAAGATCACGACGCTGTCGTCGCAAAAATCCGCAATATCACCGGCTACGCGAAGTATTTCGACGAAGCGTTCGGCAGCGAAGAAATCAACATTGATCGAATCACAAAAGCAATCGCTGACTACGAGCGTACTCGCATGAGTGGTAACTCACCGTGGGACCGCTGGCGTGCGGGTGACGACGACGCTGTTTCGGATGATGTTAAAAAAGGACATCGCCTCTTCTTTGGCAATGCGTTCTGCAATAACTGTCATAAAGGACCAAACTTTAGCGACTACGACTTCCACAACCTCGGTGTTGGCTGGGACGCCGAATCCAAGACACACGCCGATGAAGGTCGCTACGCGGTGACCAAAAAAGAAGACGACAGAGGCAAATTCCGAACGCCGCCGCTTCGGGACGTCAGCAAACGAGCGCCGTTCATGCATGACGGCTCGGTGACCAACCTGACGGAGGTCGTCAAGCTCTACGTGAAAGGTGGAATCCCAAATCCAAATCTCGATCGCAAAGTTGATCAACGCTATGCGGAAATCCTGGACTTGAACGAACGGCAAATCAAACAGTTAGTCGCATTTATGGAATCGCTCGACGGCGAAGGGTATAAAGATGTAGCCCCCACCGCGTTTCCCCAATGAACGACTCGTTCACCGCATAGATGACAGCGAACAGCTTGCAATCAGGTGGCGACGCCGAGGATCTCCAAACCGAAGTTTTGCATTTCCACGGCTCGTTGCCTGTCAACCTAATTGGTAAGAGCGGAGAGCACGGGCCGACAAGAAAGAGCGGAGGGCACCGGCAACGTCCCCACCTAGCGTCCTCAGCAAAAATGGTATCGACATCAAAACGAATTTCGAGTTCCCGTCACTACCCCTGAATCACAAGTCGGGCGACCTGCTAGCCGCGAGGCTAACCAAGCGTGACGTTTGCTCGTTGTACCGGCGGCTGGATGTACCGGCGGCTGGTTGTAGCGACGGCTGGATGTAGCGACGGCTGGATGTACCGGCGGCTCGTTGTACCGGCGGCTCGTTGTACCGGCGGCTGGATGTACCGGCGGCTAGCGCCGTCCCGCTCAGTCGTTCAATTCGCTGCCACTGGAAAACGGGATGGGGGAGCAATTGTCCGAACGATAACGTCTTTCCAAAGCTTCACTTTAAAACCCAACGCGAATTAAATTGATGTGCCGAATCCAAGTGATTTCACTGGTCCTACTTTGGCCGTTTTGCAGTACCTTGTTCGCTCAGGCCGAACGTCCGAACATCCTCATCATCTCAATCGATGACTTGAACGACTGGACCGGCTGCCTGGGAGGGCACCCCCAGGCATCGACTCCCAACATCGACCGATTGGCGACCCGCGGAACCTTGTTTCGCAATGCCCATTGCCAAGCCCCCGTCTGCACTCCCTCGAGAGCGTCACTGGTAACCGGTCTCTATCCAACCACCACAGGCCTGTATTTTTTGCAACCAAGGCTAGATGCTTCCCCGGTGGCGACCGCAAAACCAAATTTATTGCGGCAGTTCTCCGATGCCGGTTACTTAACGATGGGTGCTGGCAAGTTCGTGCAGGGGCCAAACGAAAATCAATACTTCCAAGACTACGGCGGGACTCTGGGTGGATTCGGACCATTTCCCGAACAGAAGCTGAGCCAGGCAGATAGCGTGAAATTATGGGACTGGGGCCCACTGGACGTTGATGATGCGGAGATGCCCGACCGAAAAATAGCTGACTGGGTCGGCCAGCGTCTGCAAAAAGATCATGACCAGCCATTCTTTTTAGTCGCCGGTTTTTGGCGCCCTCACGTCCCAATGTACGCACCGTCGCGATGGTTTGATTTGTTTCCCGAACAAGACGTCTCACTCCCGCTGGTCGCCCCCAATGATCGCGATGATCTATCTGACTACGCCAAAACTTTGACGATTGGATTGCCGGCACCCCGCCACCAGTGGTTTGTTGAAAATAACGCGTGGCCTCAGGCAGTACGATCCTATTTGGCCAGTGTTGCCTTTGTGGACGACTGCGTTGGCCGCGTCATGAATTCGTTGCAGCAAAGCGCATATCGGGACAACACCGTCGTGATACTGCTTTCGGATCACGGTTGGCATCTCGGTGAAAAACAGCGCTGGGCAAAGCGGTCATTGTGGAATGATGCGACACGTGTTCCATTGATCATTTCCGCGCCGGGTTTTCCGCAGGATCAACAATGCGATCGCCCCGTCGGCCTGATTGATATTTTCCCAACACTGCTGGACCTTGCCAAACTGAAAGTACGTCCCGATTTGGAAGGACGCTCAGTAGTTCCTCTAATGAGCGATCCCGAAATGCCCTGGGACCGTCCAATCCTGACAACCTTTGCTCCCCGGAATCACTCGTTGCGATCTACCCGATGGCATTACATTCGATACGGCGACGGAAGTGAAGAATTGTACGATCATCAAACGGATCAGCACGAGTGGCGCAATCTGGCGTCTGAAGACACGCATCGTGACTTGATCGCAGAAATGCGCAAGCGGTTACCGTCGGCCGAAGCAAAACCAATTATCGGCGAGTGGCAGAAATGGGAACTCGACGCCTGGCGACAGGCAGAGGCGCAACGTAAACGATGACACGCTATCTACCACTGCTAATCTGGTTGCTTGCTGGAACGACTCACGCCCAAATCCCTGAGACGCAATCACTGCAGACGCAATCACTGCAGACGCAATCTCCTGAAGCAGAAACGCAGAATCAACCGCGGCCAAATATCGTGTTCATCCTGATCGATGACCTGCGTTACGACACCTTCGGTTTCATGGGGCATCCTTTTATCGAAACGCCCCACCTGGACGCAATGGCCAACAAGGGACTGCAGTTTCGCAACGCATTCGTCACCACCTCGCTCTGCTCACCGTCACGGGCTTCTTTTTTGACGGGGCAATACATGCACCATCACGGCGTAGTGGACAATGCTGATTTAATGCCGGCGGCAACGGTGACGTTCCCCCAAATCTTGCAATCCGCTGACTACCAAACCGCCTTCATCGGCAAATGGCACATGGGTGGCTCCAGTGATGCACCCCGACCAGGATTCGATCACTGGGTCAGTTTTCGTGGCCAGGGTACTTACGCAGCCAATAAGCAATCGTTGAACGTCAACGGCAAACGAGTGGCGCGGACGCGATACATGACGGACGAACTCACCGACTACGCCACGGATTGGATTTCCAGCCAAGCTTCTGGCAAGCCGTTCATGCTGTACTTATCGCACAAAGGGGTGCATGGATTGTACGATCCCGCGCCCCGGCATCGAGACCGGTATCGGCAGCAAGAAATTGTCCCGCCAGAAACAAGTCAGACCGCACCGGACCAACTCGCAGGCGTGCCGATGTGGGTTCAAGATCAACGCAATAGTTGGCACGGAGTCGAGCATCCGTATCACGGACGGGCCCAACAGTCGATCGAACAAATGTACAAGCACTATTGCGAGATGATTCTATCCATCGATGACAGCCTGGGACGGGTGATGAAAACATTACGCGACCAAAACATGGATCAAAACACGCTGGTAATGTTTACAAGTGATGGCGGACACTTGTGGGGTGAGCATGGTTTAATTGACAAACGGTGCGCCTATGAAGAATCAATCCGGATTCCGATGTTGATTTACGCTCCACATCTGATTTCCACCGCAACAATCTGCGATGCGGTGGTCGCGAACATTGATGTGGCACCGACGCTATTGGAAATGGCGGGCATTTCGCCACCCGAGTCAATGGATGGCAGCAGCTTTGCGGGCCGCTTGACAGGTCCCACGACATCGACGGGTCCCACAGGATCGACGGGCAAACCGCGACAATCGCTACTGTACGAGTATTACTGGGAACCCAGTTTCCCACAGACGCCGACGACCTTCGCGATCCGCAACCAACAATTCAAATTGATACAATATCACGGAATCTGGGATACCGATGAATTGTTCGACATCCGCCAGGACCCCAGCGAAACCAATAATCTGATCCGGCTTGACGAGCACCAAACCCGAGTCTCGGCGATGCGACGGGAACTGCATCAACGCCTAAAGCAAACTGGCGGGTTATCAATCCGAATGGGATTCAAACGAAATCACGGCGCCAGCGACCGAAACGCCTCCGGAAGTCAGCGTGCCGAATTCCCCGCACACTCAACGCAAAACTGATCGCTGCCCATCGGCCTGCCACGAACCGTTATGCTACTGCCATTGTCCCATTGCTTGCGGCGAGGTTGAACATTGATTGGTTGTTTGCGAATTATCGGTCTCGGGGCAGTATCCTTATTGTTCGTTTTGACAGCCCAAGCGGAGAATTGGCCCGGCTGGCGCGGACCAGCAGGGGATGGAACAACCAGCACACCTGGGCCGACAAATTGGGATGGTGATTCGGGCAAGAATGTCGCCTGGAAAACCGCCCTACCAGGCGAAGGCCACTCGTGCCCAATCGTGTGGCAAGATCGCGTTTTTGTTACCTCTTGTCTGCCCGATTCGCAACAGCGTTTGTTAATCAGCGTGAATCGCGAAGACGGTCAGATTCTTTGGCAGCGGACGGTTTTGAGGTCAAGACTTGAATCGAAGCATTCGCTGAACAGCTATGCGTCCAGTACGCCGGCGACCGACGGTGAATTCGTTTACGTCAGCTTCTTTCAGGCGGGCGACGATCAGATAGTTGCTCCAAATGTTGGAAATGAACGGCTGATTTATCCCGGCGAGATGGTGATCGCAGCCTATGATTTCGCCGGTAACCAGAGGTGGCTTGTGCGTCCCGGGCCATTCATCAGCGCGCACGGATTTTGCAGCAACCCCGTGCTGTATGGTGACCTCCTGATCATCAATGGTGACCATGATGGTGATTCCTATCTGGTTGCGTTGGATAAACGGACCGGCAAGCAGGTATGGAAGCAACAGCGCAAGCATCGAACACGCAGCTACAGCACCCCTTTGATTCGCTCTGTCGATGGCAAGGATCAGCTCGTTCTCTGTGGCAGCCTTTGTGTAGCGAGCTTTGACCCACGATCGGGAACCCCAATCTGGAGCGTCGACGGCCCCACCGAACAATTCGTTGCCTCCGTGGTGTACGACGGGGTAAATTTCTTCGCTGCTGGCGGTTTTCCGACCCACCACGTCATGGCAATTCGTCCAGGTGGCCACGGCAATGTCAGCGAAACACATGTCAGCTGGCATGAAACCAACGTTCGCTGTTACGTTCCCTCACCGGTTCTGGTGAACAAGCACCTGCTGGTGGCCGACGATCGGGGGACTGCTAACTGCTTTGACACAACAACTGGCACGCGACTGTGGCAAACCCGCTTGGGTCGGCATTACAGTGCATCGCTAACCGCTGCCGCGGGATTGGTCTACTTTATCGATGATGATGGCGTCACCAAAATCATTCGGCCCGGCCCAAAACCAAAAGTGATCGCCGAAAATGTGCTCGGCGAAAAAGTTTACGCCAGTCCCGCATTCGCGGATGGGCAGCTTTTCGTGCGCGGTAGAAACCACTTGTTCTGCATTCAAGCGGATTGAACATCACTGCGGTTCGACGCATTCGCGTCAAACGCTTCATCGGACTCATTTAGAAAGCGGGATCGACGTGAGATTATTTTACCTTGCGATGGTCGGAATGCTGACGAGCACGACAAGCGGGTTCGCTGCAGAAATGGCGATGGGATTACGCGTTGGCGAAGTGACCCAAACCTCTGCCATTATTTGGACTCGCATCACGAAAGAATCACAACGGAATTGGGACGGTTTCCGGGAACCAGACAAGCGACAGAAAAAAGTCGATGCTTATCAACCATCAACGGTAAAAGTGGATGATCGTCAGGGTGCTGTTCCAGGCGCGACCGGCCAGATTCGCGTCCGCCTGTGGCCTGGGTCAAAACCCGATGCCCAGCAAACAATCAACTGGGTGCCCGTGACCAGCGAGACGGATTACAGCCATCAATTCAATTTTAAGAACTTGCAACCCGGCACCCAATACAAGGTTTTGGTGGAAGCTCGGGACTCATCGAGTCTGCCTATTTCCGCCACCGTCAGCGGTAGCTTCGGGACTCCCCAACCAGACAATCAGTGGCAAGACGTCACGCTCGGGGTTGTGACCGGCCAATCGTATTGGGACTTGGACCACCGCGATGGATACAACATTTATCCCGCGATGAAAAAGCAGAACCTCGACTTTTTAGTGCCGACTGGTGATACGGTCTATTTGGATAGTGAGGCACCGCGGGCTCGCACCATTCCGCTTGCCCGATACCACTGGCAACGCATGTATTCCCTCCCGCGTCACGTGGAATTCCATCGAGGTGTTCCTGGATACTGGGAAGTCGATGATCACGATTCCTGGGTAAATGACGGCTGGCCCACCAAGAGTGCTCCTTGGATGAATCCATTGACGTTTGAAGAGGGATTTGGCGTCTATCGCGAACAGGTACCGATGGGGGATCAAACTTTCCGTACCATCCGGTGGGGCAAGGGCCTGCAAATTTGGTTGGTGGAGGGACGCTTATTTCGATCGCCAAATACGATGCGGGATGGCCCCGACAAAACAATCTGGGGTAGCGAGCAACTTGAGTGGCTGAAGCGAACGATCCTAGCAAGTGATGCTGAATTTCGAGTGCTGATCAGCCCCACACCGATCGTGGGGCCGGATCGCGATCGAGGCAAGAATGATAACCATGCCAACGAAGCATTCGCTCAGGAAGGCAATCTGTTTCGGTTGTGGACAAAACAACAAAAGCTGAAAAACTTTTTCACCTGTTGCGGTGATCGTCACTGGCAATACATGTCGATCGATCCAGCTAGTGGGTTGCGAGAATTTTCCTGTGGACCGGCCAGTGATCTGCATGCTGGCGGAAATCCAGAACAGCCAGATTGGCAACCTTTTCTGCGCGTGAAGGGTGGTTTCTTAACCGTCGCCGTGCGTCGCCAGAATGGCGCCCCTGTGATTGCTTTTCGACATCACGATGTCCAAGGCAAAGTAGTTCACGAATTCACCGCCCGCTCCGAGTGAGTGAATTAACTCGCGAGCATCGTCGAGGACGCTTGACAGGCATTGAAAATGAAGCGAGCAAAGAGCAAATCCGCAGCATGCTCTTCGGGTATTCAATGAACCGCTCTCTGCTGTTTACCCGACGAGCAAAAATGCCTCATCGGTTTATGAAGGAGACGAATGAGTCGTCAAGACAACGGTTTTCAGCCACTCTCACGTGAATTCTTGTTAGCCCGAGGCAACTGCTGCGACAGCGGATGCGCGAACTGCCCGTATCCCAAGAGTGACCCTGCTTGCCCTGTGTGTGGTGCAGCACTCGAGGAAATTCGCACAAAGCTGGTCTGCACCCGATGTCGGACCATCTGCGAAACCTGTTGTGATGGCGGACGGGTCGGTTAAGCAGGCATTGGACCACCAACCTCCTAGACAGCGTACTTCTTTCCGCAGTACACGCGGTGGGTGTGATGATGCTGGGCAGGTCGTTTGCATTCAGGGCATTCCTTGAGTTCGACCGGCATTGGCTTAGTCACCTTGCCATCCGATACGCCGTCGGATGAATCGACCTTGGCGATCAGTGCCACGAATTCCTGCCCAGTGCAGACTCGCTTTTCAAGCAAAATCTGCATCATCGTCTTGCACAGCAGGGCAAGCTCGCCAACTTCTTGCTCGAGCTCTTCAACCCGTGCCTCGTTAGCGGCTTCCTTCGAACGCCGCACTCTAGAGTGTCCAACAAGCGTCGCATTTTGCCGTTTCAACGCATCGATATCCGATCGTTGTGACCAATCGCTATCAAAGATGTAATTAAAAATACTCATGGGCCTGCTATGGACTGAGGAGAAATCGTCGACCTCCATTTTAGCGATTAGCAGATGACAGCGGGAGCAGTCCAATTCCCGTTATCGCAGGGCCTCGCGATTGTTGAATCCTGCGAAGATCGCCTCGTTGATTCCATTCGAATTAGCGTGGCATTGAGAGCAGAAGTCAGTCTTTCATGACAAATGAAAGGCGGCTCGGTGAAACTCTCACCCGCGGGGCAGGTGCTGAAAGCGTGGCGGTTGTTTTTGGGTCAGGTAAAACGCCCCATTCAAATCCGTTTCGCATCCTTACAGCTGATGAGATTCAACATTTGGCATGATCGAGAAGGATGCGTCGCAGCCGACGAAGCGTAGATCACTGGAATGAATTCGAAGCCTTGCCTGTAGATTCTTGGATTCGCCGACATAGACAATCCGAGCATCCACCCGGAGTCGATAAACACCAGAGTCACTCGTTGATGCTGCCGGCAAAGCTGCGAAGTTCGACCACTCTAAATCAAGCCAATCCTGGGCTGCGGGACGGTCATTTCACTGGGCTGCTAACATTGAGGGGTAGTTCTAAGGCTTACCACCGTGGCCCTCCGCCGCACAGCGGCCTGTTCCCCCGCCACATCAACACTGACTAGTAGCGGTAGGATTTCATCGAATGCGGCCTGGGCACCGAGTGGTAGAGCGACAAACGTCTCCTCCGTCCGCTTGCCGATCGCGCCTTCCACGCCGCCCAATTCAACGTACGCCGCCCAATTCAACGTACGCCGCATAGGTCAGCAGACACTCTTTCTGGTTGCGTTGACGCTAAAATTCCGACAGCGAGTATTCCAACAGCGGCAAGGTCTCGGCATCGTGGGCGGCGTCTTGCAGGATCACTTCATCGAGTGATCGCCCTGTTTGCTCAGGCTGCTCGAATTTCAAACCGGCCAGCCGCGGCGATTCGGTGATCAGCCGCTGGACCGAGGCAGCGTTGGGCGCGAGCAATTTGACGTGCCCACGCTCACCTTTCAAGCGGAGAAAACTCGGTGATGCCTGGCGTAATGGTAAAAGTCACTACGCAACATTGCCAGCACGGCCACATGACCACTTTCGGCCAGTGCCTTTAACGCCGCCGGAAACTTTCGCGATCCTCCGCCGTGGTGTTGCGATCGGTCCACGGTTCCTCCATCTGATCGAGGATCAGCAGCAGACGCACCGGCTCGCTGGCTGAAGCAATGGCGTTCGGTGCCACTGAGGTACGAACCACCGTCGGTTTTGGTGATTGCTGATCCGAACGGCGAACCCAACCGTGACCAGAGAATGAACACCGCGATGTCGACCGCCTCCCGTCCCAGCAGAACGTCAATCGTATCCTGGAACGACGCGGTCGCAGGCAGCGCAAACTGCTCCCACAACACCGACTGCAACGTCGCCAGCGGGTAGGATTTTTGTAGT